>JAPLEL010000217.1 GCA_026391415.1 Bacteroidota bacterium | reverse complement strand
GCTCTTCCGATCTTCTGGGTACAACCCAAATGATCCTTATGCAAATAGAGATCCAAGGTTAGGTTGGATTGTAGTTCTAAATGGTTCAACTATGGGATTGAATACAAGTAATATTGCTCGGGTAGTAGAATCGTATGTTGGAGGTGCCGATGCAATTGGTGCGAAACAAGGCGCAACTACAACTGGTTATTATTTAAGAAAAATGAATGTTGAAAATTATAATTTAGCATTAGCTGGATCTAAAGCCAAAGTATGGGTATTAATGCGATTTGCAGAGGTTTTATTAAACTATGCAGAAGCAGCAAATGAAGCGTTCGGACCAGAAGCTAAACCCGTATTAAATGGTGCGGTTGCTGTTAGATCTGCAAGAGAAGCAGTAAATCTTGTTAGAACTAGGGCAGGTATGCCTAATTTACCTGCCGGTATTACACAAGCACAATTAAGAGATAGAATACGTAATGAAAGAAGAGTAGAATTAGCTTTTGAAGAGCATCGCTTTTTTGATGTAAGACGTTGGAAAATAGCAGATAAAACAGAAGTACAACCTTTGCTTGGTATGCGCGTAACAGCAACATCACCAGGTGTTTTTACTTATCAAAAAATAACTGTAGAGCCAAGATTTTTTTCAACACAAATGTATTATTACCCAATTCCTTTTTCTGAGATTTCAAAGAGCAACGGTTTAATTACTCAAAATCAAGGATGGTAATTTAAAATTGTTATGAGTAAAAAAATACTTTTTATTTGGGTGTCTTTTTTTTTAATTGTTGCATGTAAAAAAAAAGACGCAGTATCGCAGCCATTGCCAATTAGCCCGCCTTCTAATGGAGGGGGTACTAATTTTTTATCAAATGCAAAACTGCCAATTAGTCCTGCTACGGTTCAAGAATGTTTTTCAGGGATGAAAATAAAAGACATTCATCCAAGATTATTATATACCGCACAAGAGATTGATCAAATTAAAGTAAATGCGCAAACCGATTTATTTGCAAAAGCTACTTATGATAATATTATAACAAAGGCAAATAGTGTTTTAGCAACTGGACTATTAAATTATGGATTAGATGCAGCGGGTTTAAGAATTACGTCAATTCATACTTTTTCTAATGATCAGTTGCCTTATTTAGTTCTTGCGTATCAATTTACAAAAGATACGCGTTATGCATTAAGATGTTGGCAGCAATTAGATGCAATGTGTTCTTGGATAGATTGGGGTGCAAATAGACATTTTTTAGACGCAGGTATTGCTGCAAAAGGGGTTGGTATTGCCTTAGATGGTTTGTATGATTATTTAACACCTTCACAAAGATTACGTTTATACAATGGAGTTAAAACAATGGTGCTATTGCCAGGTAAAACGCAAATAGAAACAAATACAGGTGTTTGGCAATGGTATTTGAGTAACGATAATTGGAATGGCATTTGTCATGGAGGCATGATAATGGCGGCTCTTGCTGGTTTTGAATTTGATTCAACTTTCAATAGCAATGTAATTGCGCAAGCATCAAATGGCATAAATAAGTATATGCAATCACTCGAGCCCGATGGCGCTAGTGAAGAAGGAATGTCTTATTGGAGTTATGGCTTATCCAATACTTTTCTTGCGCTAGAAAGTATGAAACGTTGTTTAAGTACAACCTATGGATTAGCAGAAAATGCAGGCTTTGTAAAAACGGGTTGGTTTCCATACTATATGTCTGGTCCTGCAGGAACGGCCTCTTTGGGGGATGATTATTTATATGTTGGAAAATCAAATAAAGTTTTATCTTATTTCTGGTTCTCTAAATATTTTAATAATTCAAGTTTAGCAAAAACACATTACGATGCATGTTTGTCTGTTCGCTCCGCTGATAATGACAAAATGAATGGTTGGACCGATTTACTATTTTATGATAAAAATTTGGTGCAACAAGGAAGTGCAACTAGTTTTCCTTTATATGGATATTTAAAAGGAATTGAATTCATGTATGCACAAGAAAATACAACAGATAATTCACTTTATGTTGGTATGCATGGTGGTAGTAATGGTGCAAGTCATGGTCATTTAGATGCTGGAAGTTTTTTTATACAAGCATTGGGTGAAACTTGGGCACAAGGAAACTTAGGGGTAGAGTCGCCATATCCAGCGGATTATTTTACAATAACAAATCCTCTATATACTGCGCCGGCAACAAATACAGCAACTACATCTGGCCGCTACTATTATTATCGCGTACGAACAGAAGGCAAAAATTGTTTGGTATTTAATCCGGATGCTAGGCCAGAGCAAAATCCTTTAGGAGTTGCAACACTTAGTGGTAATAATGCAGATGCTACAGGTGCATATTATATTACAGATTTAAAAAGTTGTTATTCAAAAGATATCTCTTCATATAAACGAGGGGTGAAATTAAATAGAAATACAGGAGTTATTACAATACAAGACGAGTTTACGCCATTGGTAAATTCACAGGTTTATTGGTTAATGCATAGCCCGGCAACAGATGGATTACAAATAAGTGCCAATGGAAAAACTGCAACAATGATTAAGAATGGTAAAACATACTATGCAATTATACAATCTCCTACAAATGCAGTGTTTGAGAAAATTGATAGGTCAACAACCCAAATAAATTATTTAGCAGAAACTAATTCAATTTTTTCGGGAATAATGACAGGTAAAAACTCAATGAATCAGTGGTATGGAAAATTACAAATAAAGTTAACAGGATTACCTGCCGCTGTTCCTGTGACAATAAAAGTAGATTTTGTTAAATCAACTAGTGCAACAACACAAGCATTGGCAAGTTTGGCAAATTGGACAACTTCAAACTAATATATTCTGTATTAATAATTACAATTTGTAGCATAAGTAGCATCTATGTTATTATAGCATTATGAATTATAAGAAAATGAAATTCTTTTTTATTTGTATAAGTTTAGTAACAACTTTTTTTCAATTGCCTATAAATTTAAATGGGCAACAGAATATACGTTTGGCATCGATTTTGCAAAATAATATGGTAATTCAACAAGGAAAGCCATTTACAGTTTGGGGAAAGACCTTGCCCAATAATATTATTAATGTACAGTGCTCATGGAACAGTAAAAAATTCAGTACAAGCGCAGATGAAGAGGGTAAATTCTTATTAGAAATACCCGTGTCATTTGTAAAAAATGGCAATTTTACAAAACATCATTTAACTGTTTTTGATAAGGATACGCATATTGATTTGAGTAATCTTTTGATTGGGGAAGTTTGGTTTTGTAGTGGCCAATCAAATATGGAAATGAGTATGCAGCCTGCGCCTCCCTGGCATAAAGGTGTGGTAGATTTTGAAAAAGAAATTGCAGCTGCTAATATGCCCAATCTCAGATTATATAAGGCAGCTAAACAGACAAGTATTAATCAACTAGATACTTGTGTAGGAAAATGGGAAAGTTGTACGCCAGAGACTGTTGCCCTTTTTAGTGGGGTTGCATATTATTTTGGCAGAAAACTTTTGATGGATTTAAATATACCGATTGGCTTAGTTGAGTCAGCTATTGGTAGCGCCTCTTGCCAATCATTTATTAACAGAGAAGTATTGTTTTCGGATACTGTATTAAGGAAAACGTATTTAGAACCCTATGATAAAAACCCAACGGAAAAAAATCCCGTGCTATGCCCGTCCTTAGTATATAATGCAATGATTCATGCGCTAATGCCTTTTTCAATAAAAGGCATATTATGGTATCAGGGCGAGTCAAATGCGGGAGAGTATATAAAATATCCAAGACTTTTTTCTGCACTTATTAATAGTTGGCGAAAGGAATTTAACCAAGGATCAATCCCTTTTTATTTTGTACAAATGACTCCCTATAATTGGAAGAAAAATGATTCATCGGCTTTTAATTACGCGCTTTTTAGAGCTTCTCAATCTGAAGTATTAAAGATGCCAAATACAGCTATGGTATCTACAATGGATATTGGCGAGCCTGATAATATTCATCCAAGGCAAAAAAAAGTGGTTGGTGAAAGATTGGCAATTGTTGCTTTGAATAGAAATTATAAACAACGCCATTTAATTTCAGAAGGACCTATTGTTCGAAATATACAGTTCAATCAATCAACGGCAATTATTCATTTTAAAAAAGCAACCATAAAATCTGGATTGAGTACAAATGATGGATTGCCACCAAAACATTTTTATTTAGCAGGAGAAGACAAGGTCTATCATTTGGCTACTGCTAGTTTAAATGCGAATCGTATTTATTTAACTAGTAATGAAGTAAAATATCCCAAAGCAATTAGATATGCATTTACAAATTATCCGGTTACCAATTTTCAAAATAACAGTGGGTTTTCAGCAAATCCATTTCGAACAGATAATTGGTAATTATTAAAACAAAGCTGTATGAAATATAAATATTCAGTAATTTATTTTTTGTTTTTTTCCATTTATGCAATAGCCCAGCCAAAAATCAATTTTGGATTGACTAGGCCACAGGAAATGTCACTTCTTCCTAATTCTAAGGGTAGTATAGATAAGCCTATATTAAAAGCAACAATTGCTCCGTCTTTGTTTGTAATAAATAAACCAACAGGAACTTATTTATTAGATAAAGGTTGGATGTTAATAGACCAAACGAGTTTATTAGTTAGTGGAGGAACACCATTAAGCAAAACTATCAAATACAAAGATTGGTATAATGCAGTTGTGCCAGGAACTGTTTTAACGAGTTTAGTAAAACAAGGACTTTATCCTGATCCATATATTGGTTTGAATAACTTAGTTATTCCAGATTCTTTATGTAGAAAAGATTGGTGGTATCGAATGGCATTTAAAGCGCCTACAATGCCAATTGGCAAAAGGCTTTGGCTAGAATTTGATGGTATAAATTATAAGGCAGAAGTATGGTTGAATGCAAAATTAGTGGGTATTATTAATGGCGCATTTTGCAGAGGCAGATTTGATGTATCAAAATTATTAAATACTGTAGAAAGCAATATAATATCGGTGCATATATTACCGCCACCAAATCCTGGAATACCTCATGAACAATCTTTCAAGGCTGGAATGGGCCCCAATGGAGGACAATTAGCTTTAGATGGACCTACATTTATATCTAGTGAAGGGTGGGATTGGGTTCCAGGAATACGCGATAGGAATATAGGTATTTGGCAAAATGTTTCATTGCATTATGAAGGAGATGTATCGATAGTAGATCCTCAGATTATTACAAATCTGCCATTGCCCGATACTAGTAGTGCTTCTATTTCTATTAAATCTAAAATACAGAATCATTCAAGTAATACAATTTCAATTTCAGTAGTTGGAAAAATAGATAATATTTATTTTAGTCAGAAACTAAAGTTAGCACCATACGAAAGTAGAAATATTGTATTTGATACTAGTAATACTGCAGCGCTAAAACTTATTTCGCCTAAGTTATGGTGGCCCAATGGCTATGGGCAACAAAATCTTTATAAGTTGAATTTGCAGGTATATGAAAGCACTCATCTTTTGGATAGTAAATCTATCAAATTTGGTATCCGTGAATTTTCGTATGAATTAGCAGCCACATTCCCAGACAAAATAGATAAACGATTTTGTTATAGCCCCACTGATTTGAATGCTAGTATACCTCTACTAGATAATGAAAAAAGAAAAGATGTAGGGAATAGGATTTTTATTCCTTCCATTAGAGCTGAAATTGATTTGAAAAAAATTCAAATATTAAAGGGAAACAATCCTTATTTAAATATAAAAGTAAATGGTGTTTCAATATTTTGTAAGGGAGGAAATTGGGGGATGGATGATGGCATGAAGCAGTCGAGTAGAGAAAAGTTAACACCCGCATTTCAATTGCATAAAGATGCAAACTTTAATATGATAAGAAATTGGACTGGAGAGTCAACAGAAGAAGTTTTTTATGAATTAGCAGATGAATATGGCATGTTGGTATGGAATGACTTTTGGATTTCTACTGAAGGATATAATTTAAACCCAACAAATCAATTACTTTTTCTTGAAAACTCTTTAGACGTTATAAAGCGATTTAGAAACCATCCTAGTATTGCAATATGGTGCCCTAGAAATGAGGGATACGCGCCAATTGGAATAGAAGATGAACTAGCAACTCAAAT
>JAPLEL010000220.1 GCA_026391415.1 Bacteroidota bacterium | reverse complement strand
TTTCTAGATTTTTCAATTGCATCGGTTGTATATAATCATCCTTATAATGCCATACATCTACACTGACTCTTTCAAAATCGGGTAAGCTAGTATCCTTAACAGGCAAGATTGGAGAGGTTCCAAAAAACAAACGTTTACCCGATTTGCTAAAGCTAATTAGCGGCGTTTCACTCACTGTAAAATTCACTGGTATGCCTATTGTTTTTTTGGTTACCAAGCACTGCGCACTATCTATACCATCTTTGTAATAAACTAGTTTGTAAAATTTCTGCAATGCTTTTGCACTACTATCTGTTTCTGCCACAAATGCCACTTGCGTGCCAGCCTCGTCCATTCTATAAGCCTTGGCATCATTGAATCCTACAAATATATTTTTAGAAAGATGGTTGATTAAATTTAATTTAGTTACCGATGCTTTAATAGCAGTATCGCCATTTTTTTTACTGGTTTCAGTTAGCAATACCGTTCCATTTTTATTGAAATAATATTCTGTAACCAATTTAATCGTTTGCTTTTCTGAAGAACGTAAATCTACCAACACCAAATCTGTTCCTTCTTCAATTGGGTCTTCTAGGGTTTTGGCAGGAGCTAGTTTATTCTCTGATTTTTTATTCTGCAAAACAGACAACCCTTTCACACCGGCTTCCATTACTTTTAAACGAAGACTATCTGCTTTATGCATCAAACTATCTGCCATAGCAATTAAAGATTTTAATTGCGTGGCAGAGTCTACAATTGTTTTGGGTTTTGAAGCATCTGGCAAAGATTTTTCTAATAAATAGGCCAACCAATTCCCTCTGTCTTCTGGAATTTTAAAATTTTTAACACGGGCTACTTTTACCAAATTATCCTTACCTAATTCTAGATAGGCCAGCGTGTCTTTTGGAATATCTTCTGCTTTTTTCTTTTTAATTTTTGCATCCCTTGAATCCTTAAAACTAGGTTTGATTTTAAAGATCAGGTACCTACTGTCTTCAGTTATTTCGGCACCATAGCCACGAGGGAATTCTTTTTTGTAATTGCCTTTTACAGATTGCACAACTAAGTTTCCATCCCCTTCTTGCGGATTTACTGTAAAAACAAGGTATTGACCGTTATTACTCAATACACGCTCGTTAATAGCCTGCCAGCCATCATAAACGCTATGGTCTAAAGGTTTTTTCTGGGCAAACAAACTATTTACACAAAAAATTAAACAAATAACTGCAAAAAGATGTTTCATGATTATGGTATTTAGTAATCTATTTATTTAACAAGTTTCAATGCACTTGCCAAATGGATGATTAAATATAAGTTACCATTACAAATAAACCATTTCAATTATTTAAATGAAATTTAAAATAGGCCATTGCAGAAATATAGAAAACTATTCTACTTTTGCCAATCGATATAAAACACCATCTATGCGTCTGATTAATAAACTGTTACTAGGTATTACCTTTTTGTTCTCCTTATCTGTTAGTGCCCAAAAAACGGGTGCTATTTCAGGACAAATAATTGACAAACAAACACAGCAGCCGATAGCCAATACTAGTATTTCATTTAGCAATAATGTTGCGAGTGTTGTATCGAATGAAATAGGGAAATTTAGACTCAATCAAATACCTACAGGGTCTTATACTATTAAATTTACAAGTGTAGGTTACAATACCATTACCCTATTTAATGTACTAATCACATCGGGCAATGAGAATACATTTTTAATTGAGTTAGAGCCAATGGTAACTGAATTGAAAGGAATCACTGTTACTAATACTGGCAGAAAAACAGCCAAAGCAGCTAGCTTAGAAACACCCTTAAGTGTTCAACGATTAACTACCGAAGAAATCAAAAGAAACCCAGGAAGCAATTTTGATATTTCACGTGTAATTCAATCTTTACCGGGTGTTGGCGGAACGGCCAGTACCGCTGGTTTTAGAAATGATATTGTTATACGTGGAGGTGCCCCTAACGAAAACGTCTATTATTTAGACGGTATTGAAGTGCCTGTCATTAACCATTTTGCAACCCAAGGAAGTGCAGGTGGCCCAGCAGGTATTTTAAACGTAAGTTTTATGGAGGATGTAAAATTAAGCACTTCAGCTTTTGATGCTAAATTCGACAATGCACTTTCTTCGGTTTTTGAGTTCAAACAAAAAAGAGGCAATACCAATAAAGTGCAAGGCAATGTTCGACTTAGCGCCACAGAACTTTCTACCACACTAGACGGCCCGATGTCTAAATCAGGTAAAACAACTTTCTTAGCATCTGCAAGAAGAAGTTATTTGCAATTGTTATTTCAAGCCATTGATTTACCTATTAGACCCAATTACTGGGATTTTCAATATAAAATCACCCACCAAATTGATGCCAAAACAACTTTAAGTTTACTAGGTGTTGGCGCCATTGATGAATTTAGTTTTGCAGCACCTAAAAAAGCTACACCCGAAAAATTATTTGCACTAAATAGCAATCCTGCCATTCAACAGTGGAATTATACTATTGGAATTAGCTTGAAAAAAATCATCTCTAACGGATACTGGAATTTATCAATTAGTAGAAATGATTTTAGTAATAAAAATGAAAAATACGAGAATAATTTAGGCCCAATAAAAGGGGTACAAACACTCAATGTTGCATCAAAAGAAACAGAAAATAAAATTCGTTTTGATGTCAATAAAAATATAAATGGTTTTAAGTTCACTTATGGAGCAATGGCGCAATTTGTAGGGTATCAAAACAGTACCTTTCAATTATTAAAAATAGCTATTACTGATAATAGTGGAAACATTGTAAAACCTGCAGAAACCTTTCAATTCAATAGTTCTATCAATTTTATGAAACTCGGATTATTTGCCCAAGTAGGCAAAAGATTCATAGATAACAGACTTGGTGTGAGTGCAGGTATTCGTACAGATATGAATTCCTTTACTAACGATGGATGGAATGCTTTGGCAACAGCTAGCCCTCGACTTAGTTTCTCATATGTATTATCAGAAACATGGAATTTAAATGCATCTATAGGGCACTATTCAAAAATCCCTCCTTATAGCTTACTTGGCTTTCAAAGCAATGGCCAACTAATGAATAAAACGGCTAAATACATTCAAAACACACACTATGTTATTGGTGTAGAAAATTTACCTTCTCCAGCAACACGCTTTACCCTTGAAGCTTTTTATAAACAATATAGCAATGTGCCAGTGTCAATTCGTAATGGGATTAGTTTGTCTAATTTGGGTGGCGATTTTGCCATTCTTGGCAACGAAGCAACACAATCAATTGGCAAAGGAAGGGCTTATGGATTTGAGTTTTTTGCACAACAGAAATTAACCAATAAATTTTATGGCATATTGAGTTATACATTTTTTAGAAGTGAATACACCAATGCTAATAAGGTTTATACCGCAAGTTCTTGGGACAATAAACACTTACTAAGTTTAACCTGGGGCTATCAGCTGAAACACAATTGGGAATTGGGTTTAAAGTTCCGTTACCAAGGTGGGGTGCCAACTACACCGTTTGATGAAATAGCCAGCAAACAAAACTATCTAACCCTTGGCACTGGCCTTTTAGACTACCAACAAATTAACACACAGCGATTAAGTAATTTTAATGCCAGCGATTTTAGAATAGATAAAAAATGGAACTTCAAAAAAACCACTTTTGATTTATACTTAGACGTAACCAATTGGTATCTGGCAAAGAGTCCGGCGGCACCTATCTATACTTTTAAACGTAATGATACTAATACGGCTTTTGCAACAACTAATGGATTGCCTATTCAACAAAATGGATCAAATGCAATTCCGTATTATTTATTAAGTAAGGATGCAATGGTAACACCTACTATTGGTTTTATTGTTGAGTTTTAAATAACCAATTATAATTTTTTCATCCGTATTACACGAAACATTTGTAGTACAACTGATAAGGCTATCAGTGCAAAACCCCAATAAAAACTAGGTTGTAATTGTTGCTGTTCATTAAATAATATAAACGCCAATACTATACCATAGACTGGCTCTAAATTCAAAGTCAAATTAACGGTAAAAGCAGATACTTTTTTTAGTGCTTGTAACATTAAATCTAGTGCCCAAATAGTGCAGAGCCAGCTTAACAGCAATAACCATCCTAATTCAGAAATACTAGGTACTAAATGGTTTGTTGGAAAAAGATGCAAATAAAAAGGCATTAAAATACTCAGCAATAATACACCCCCACTCAACTCATACAACATCATTGTTTTGGGTGCAACATCTTCAATAATCTTTTTGTTTAATACCGAAAAAATAGCTGAAAAAATAGCTGAAAAAACACCAATAATAATACCCGTTCTATACCTACCATCAAAATGAAAAATTAAATAGATTCCTACCAAACACATTAGCCCCAATAACATTTCTACAAAACTGAAACTTTTGTTTTTTAGCAATGGCTCAAGCAAAGAAGTAAAAAAACTAGTGGATGCAAAACAAACCAAGGCAATTGATACATTGGCATACTTAATGCTTCCATAAAAACAAGCCCAATGCAGTGCAATGATGCCGCCAATCATTAATAATTGTAGTACTTTTTTGAAGGGCAATTGTTGCAATTCCTTTTTCCATATTAATAATACAAACAAACTGATAGCCGCAATAAACATTCTATACCAAACCAATAGTCCTTCATTCAGGGTAATTAATATGCCAAGCACACCAGTAAATCCTGCCAAGAAAACTGCAAAATGTAATTTGATTAATGCTTGTTTCATACTATTCAAAGAAACAGCTTTATAATTAATAAACCTTGTAACAAAAAAGGATGTTCAAAAATCAATGGCACATAAAATATTTTTTCAACTATTTCGGTAAATTACAAGCCAAAAGAACCAATTTTGTATCATCATTAAGTTGCAGCACAAATTATCATAAAACCCATATGGAACCAATCATAGAACTTAAGCAGGTAACCAAAAGTTATGGCGCTAAAACAGTGCTTAAAGGGATCAACCTAACTATCTATCCAGGCCAAGTAATAGGCTATATAGGACCCAATGGTGCAGGAAAAAGTACAACGGTAAAAATATTATGCGGATTAATTTCAGACTACGAAGGGGAAGTAATCGTTGCGGGTATTGATATAAAAAACGATCCGCTTGCTGTTAAAAGAAGAATTGGCTATGTGCCTGAATTGGCTGAACTATATGATGTACTTACCCCTGCTGAATTTTTGGGATTTATGGGTGAACTCTATGGCATGCCTAAAGTGCTTGCAGAAGACCGCATGATTAAAATGCTAGCCGCTTTTGGATTAGAAGCGAATGCAGACCAACGCATGGATACTTTTAGCAAAGGCATGCGCCAAAAAGTATTAATCATTTCTGGGCTATTACACAATCCTGATATTATTATTTTAGACGAACCACTCAGCGGACTAGATGCCAATAGTGTAATAATTGTAAAGGAACTCTTACATAAATTGGCCCAAGATGGCAAAACCATTTTTTACTGTAGCCATATGATGGATGTGGTAGAAAAAGTGAGTGACCGAATTGTATTAATTAACGAAGGCACTGTTATTGCCGATGGAAGTTTCGAAGAATTACAGCAACAACAAGGCAACCAAAGTTTAGAGAAAATATTTGCACACATGACCTCTAAAGATTCTTTGTCTGATGCTGCCGACCAAATGATGCGTGCTTTTGAAAATTAATACCTTATTTAAATGAATATAGTCAACCGATTTTTTTTATACCTAGTACTCTTGCCTAGCAAGCTCTACCAGAAAATGGGTATTAATACGGTGCAATTAGCATCCATTCTTAGTATTAAGTTGATGATGGATGATCGTAGGCCCAATACCATGCACCAAGCCAATAAAAGAAAAGAAGCAAAACCCATTTCAGCTGCAACCATTGGCACGATGTTCGTTTCAGCAGCTATGGGTTCTTTCTTTTTAATTAGTTTTTTTGTAGGCAGTGAAATGCTTACGCGTTTTACTATTTATTTTTCATTTTTTATTTTCGTTTTATCTTCTACCCTTATTGCCGATTTCACGTCGGTGTTAATTGATATTAGAGACAATATTATTATACTACCTAAACCGGTAACAGATAAAACATTTGTAATTGCAAGGCTCCTACATATTTTAATTCATATTTCTAAACTGGTAGTACCCATGACGCTACCAGCATTCATATTACTTGGCATAAGAAATGGCCTATTGGCATTACCACCTTTTTTATTGATGGTTATTGCGGCAACACTATTTACCATTTTTTTAATCAATGCGCTTTACCTGATTATTTTAAAAATAACAACGCCCGAAAAGTTTAAAGTTATTATTAGTTATTTCCAAATATTTTTTGCCATTTTATTTTATGGCGGATACCAAATTGTTCCCAGACTAATTGGCAAAGCGGTATTAGACAATTACTCTATTAATACTGCTAGTTATGCATTTCTTATACCCCCCTATTGGTTTGCTGGCGGTTGGGAATTTTTACATTCCTTCCAGTTTTCAGCAACCTTAATTAGTTGTTTTTTACTGAGTATTTTTGTGCCTTTCGCAAGCATTTATATAGTCATTAAATATTTCGCGCCATACTTTATGATTAGTGGCAGTGATGGAGAATCAATGCCAGCAATAGTTTCAGAAATTAAACAGCCTCGACCTACAAATAGTTTTATTAATACCATTGCTAATTTACTTACCGATGCAGGTGCCGAAAAAATGGCTTTTTTACATACTTGGAAAATGACGGCCCGAAGCAGGGACTTTAAACTAAGAGTCTACCCTTCTTTTGGATACATGTTAGTATACTTTTTTATGATTTTTTTAAGAGACAAAAGACCAGCTTTGAATTCCATTAAACAAAATTCCAATACAGAAAAAGTGATTTTTATTAGCATCATTTATTTTAGCAGTTTAATATTAATTACAGCCATTAATCAATTAAAGGATTCAGACAAATACAAAGCCGCTTGGATATATTTTACTACTCCTATTGAAAAACCAGGAAAAATAATTAGTGGTGCTCTTAAATCTTTATTGGTTAAATTTTATTTACCCATCATTGCCTTAACTTTTTTTGGCGCCATATTGGTTGAAGGCCCCCGTGTAATACCTAACTTGTTTTTAGGATTATGTAATCAATTATTAATTATCTTTTTAATTGGTTATGCCTCCATTAGAAACCTACCCTTTTCACAAGCGCCAAACCTAGCTAAGACTAGTTTTATGAGAGGTCTATTAACACTGCTAATTCCAGGCACTATTGCGTTTTTGCATTATAGCATTTACACCTTTATGCCCGTAGTAATTATATTGAGTATACTATCTTGTATAGCCTCTTGGCTAGTAATGGATGCACTTAAAAATAAAGGATGGGAAATTATTACCGAACTAAAAGAAGGATATTAAATTAATTATTACTAGAGAGTCTTTTGTGGTAGCCTTTAAACAAACTCTGCCACTGAATTTTTAGTACCCCTAAAACCCCTTCTTTAATGATACCCTTAGTCATTTTGCTAACGCCAATGCGTCGATCTATAAAGGTGATAGGCACTTCTTTAATTTTAAATCCCAGTTTCCAGGTTGCAAATTTCATTTCAATTTGAAAGGCATATCCTACAAAACTTATTTCGTTTAAATTAATGGCATCAAGCACTTCACGTTTATAGCAAACAAATCCTGCAGTAGGATCTTGCACAGGCATCCAAGTAATTAACTTGGTATAAAAAGCACCGCCTTTAGAATATATTTTTCTGTCAAGTGGCCAGTTTTCTGTTTTCCCACCTGGCACATACCTACTACCAATTGATAAACTTGCGCCATCGTATTTACAAGCATTGTATAATCTTTCTAAGTCTGCGGGATTATGCGAGAAATCGGCATCCATTTCAAAAATAAACTGATACCCTTTTTCTAAACTCCACTTAAATCCATAAATATAGGCCGTACCCAATCCTAATTTACCATTGCGCTCTTCTATAAACAATTGACCAGAATACTGCAATATCAATGATTTAACAATACCCGCAGTGCCATCAGGAGATCCATCATCCACCACCAAAATATGATACCCTTCGTTTAAGGCAAACACAGTTTCAATGATTCGGGAAATATTTTCCTTCTCATTATAGGTTGGTATAATAACAATTTTTTCCAATGGGGGATATAAAAGTTTGGTGCTAAATTACGAATCTAGCAAACGGCAAAGTAAAATTCTACAAAAAAACAAGTAAAAATCGGTGAATAAATGACTACTACCCCTTCTTTATCAATGTTTTGTTGAACATCTCGGTTAATTTCTGCTTGGTATTGATAGGAAAATCTCCTTTCATCATCCAATCATAATATTGGGGCTCTTCTTTTAAAACTTGTGCCACAGGCTTCCCTTTGTGCTTTCCAAAGTTAAAAACTTCTATTCCTTTTTCTTTTACAAAACGACGGGCTAAATCAACTATATCATCTTCTCCAGTAAATTTAACAATGCTTTCAACGGTGTCACCTATTTGAGGGTAACGCTCTATTTGTGCCTCTAACACTTCCCAAGTAGCTGTTGCATCAGCTTCTGCCCCATGTGCACCTTCTAGTGTTTTTTGGCAATAAAATTTATAAGCTGCACCCAATGTGCGTTGCTCCATCATATGAAAAACTTTTTGAACATCAACAAGTCTTTTACCTTCTAGAGTATAGTCAATTCCAACACGTAAAAATTCTTCGAGCAACATAGGAATATCAAAACGGTTACTATTATATCCACCTAAATCAGATCCTTCAATAAATTGTTTGATTTCATTGGCCACTTGCTTAAAGCTTGGCGCGTCTTTTACCATTACATCGGTAATGCCATGAATATCGCTGGAACTTTGAGGAATGGGTAT
>JAPLEL010000212.1 GCA_026391415.1 Bacteroidota bacterium | reverse complement strand
GTTAATTTTGTCCATTTCATTGCTTTTACTGTAAATCCAGCTTTAATGATTTGGTCTAAAATAGCACCAGTATAACCTTTATTGGTTGCATCTGGCTTAATCATGGTAAATGTAAGATTGCTCATATTCAATTAAAATTTGGGAGGCAAAACTACACAATTAACCGTCTTTCCCCGCAGATTTCGGTTCTTTTTGTTAATTTCTATAAATTGTTTTGATATAATAAGCGGGAATCCGCAATTTTGCCGCCACTATATGCAAACCATCTCATTATTTTATACCCAGTTAGATACACCAAAGAAAGTGGTGATTACTATGCACCAGAAGCCAGATGGAGATGCAATGGGCTCTGCGCTTGGATTATATCATTTTTTGGTAGCAATTGGCCATACGGTTCAAGTGATTTCTCCAACAAATTGGGCTGATTTCTTAAAATGGATGCCAAGTATTTAAAATGTGCTAGATTATGAACATAATAGAGAAAAAGCTAAAAAAATCATTGCAGAAACTGATTTATTGTTTTGTTTAGATTTTAATATCCTTCATCGAACAAAACATTTAGAACAGCCTTTAACCGATGCTAATTGTGTTAAAATACTCATAGATCACCACCAACAACCACAAGAAGAAGCTTTTAATTTTGGTGTAAGTGATACCTCAAAAAGCTCTACTTGCGAAATGGTCTATGATTTTATAATTGGTTCTGGCCATGCAGCAGCTTTAAATACCCAAATTGCGGAATGTTTGTATACAGGTTTAATGACCGATACTGGTTCATTCCGTTTTCCATCAACTACCGCTGCAGTTCATAGGGCAATAGCGCATTTAAAAGAAATTGGATTAGACCATACTATTGTTCACGAACATATTTACGATAATTTTTTAGAAGGTAGACTCCGCTTTATTGGCTATGCTTTAATGAATAGATTAGAAGTTTTGTATGAATATAATACGGCTGTGATGTATATTACATCCGCTGATTTAAATAGGTACGACATTAAAACAGGAGACACCGAAGGTTTGGTAAACTATTTATTAACCATTCAAGGCATTAAATTTGGTGCCTTAGTAATAGATAGAGACGAAGAACGTAAATGGAGTTTTAGAAGTAAGGGGAGTTTTGATGTGAATGCATTTGCACGCAAACATTTTGAAGGGGGCGGACATATAAATGCAGCAGGCGGTAGAAGCGGAGAGCGTTTAGAAATAGCTTTAGAAAAATTTAAACAAGTAATAACTGAATACCAAAATCAACTACAATAAAATGATCAAAAACACCATCAAGCTTTTATTAGCGATTGTATTGTTTGCAAGCTGTAACCAATATGAAAAAACACCAAGTGGCCTTGCTTACAAAGTAACCAAAGGAAAAAGTAAAGAAACCTTAAAAAATGGTCAGTCTATCAAACTCAATATTGAGTATAAATTGGCTGCAAAAGATTCAATTTTAAGTTCTTCTTACGCGCATATTCCAGTATATTTCGTACTTGACACTGCACATTTAGGCAAATACAATTTCACAGAATTATTACCAACTTCATCTGTTGGAGATAAAATTGAATTCCGTATGAGTGTTGATACCCTTAAAAAATTGGGTATGGTTGAATACAATGATATTTTCAAAAAAGGAGATTTCATTTCTGGAAGAGTTGATATCTTAAAAACATTCCCTGGTCAACCAGAAATGATGAAAGATTATGCGGTAGAAATGGATGCTGAAAAAGCTAGAGAAATTAAAGATTTAAAAACATACGCAGATAGTAAAAAATTGAAAACGCAGTCAACACAAAATGGTGTGCTAGTTGAAATTCAAAATCCAGGAACTTTGCCTATGGCTGATTCTGGCATGCAAGCAACTATTTTATATAGAGGTGCATTTGTGAATGGCAAAATCTTTGATTCAAACATGGTCAATTCTAAATTGGTAGGACAACCACTTAATGTAACAGTAGGTGTTGGATCAGTTATTAGAGGCTGGGATGAAGGGCTACGTTTATTTGGTAAAGGTGGAAAAGGTCGTTTATTGGTTCCAGCATTGTTGGCTTATGGCCCTCAAGGTTCTGCTCCAGTAATTCCTCCTTACGCAAACCTTGTGTTTGATGTTGAAATTACAGATGTAACTGTACCTGCTCCTAAACCAGCACAACCTATGCCAGGTCAACCAAATCAAGGTCAGCCTGCTAAGCAATAATAATAATAAGTTCTAATTACAAGATGAGGCTGTTTCAATAAAATGAAACAGCCTCTTATTATTTTAATGCCTGAAGGATTTGGTATTCGATTAAGCAATTCTAAGTGCAATTATTTTGTTGCATTTCACTTTACTTTACGTTTAGCAACTGTAGGATATTTTTATTTCTTCAATTCTTGTGTAAGTATTATTGCTTCTCTAGCTTCTTTAACATCGTGCACACGTAATATGCTAGCTCCATTTAATAATCCTATTGTATGTAAAACAGTGCTGCCATTCAAGGCATTTTCTGCTGTTCCATTCAATGTTTTATAAATCATTGATTTTCTAGAAACACCTAGTAATATTGGCTTTTTAAGTTGGGCAAATACTTGTAAGTTTTTTAATAATTCATAATTCTCATCCATTGATTTGCCAAATCCAAAACCTGGGTCTAATATAATATCATTTATACCTGCTTTGCTACAAGCAGCAATTCGTTCTATAAAATAATCGAGTACTTCAAGTGTGCAATTTAATGAAGGTGTTATTTGGTGCATGGTATTGATATTTCCCCTTACATGCATACAAACAAATGGTGTTTTGAGTTCGGCAACAGTTGTTAGCATGTTTTCATCAAACAAACCTCCACTTATATCATTCACAATAGATGCGCCAGCCTTTACTGCCTCTTTGGCAACTTTAGCAATAAATGTATCAACTGAAAGAATTGAGTCGGGAAATGCCTTAGAAATGACTTCGATAACAGGAATAATTCTGTCTAATTCTGCGTCAGCACCTACATTTTCACTTCCAGGACGGGTGCTCTGTGCACCAATATCCAAAATAGTAGCACCTGCGTCTAGCATTTGTTTTGCTTTTTCAACGGCATCATCCACCGATTTTGTTCTACTAGCAGCATGAAAAGAGTCGGGGGTAGTGTTTAAAATGCCCATTACCACCGATTCTTCTATTTTTATTAATCTTCCTTTGCTGTTAATTGTAAACATTCTGAGTATTCATTTATATTGCATTCCTATCAAAGATATTAATAAGCGTTTAACGTCAGGAGCATAAAATGGAAACGAATCTTCAATACGATCAGGCAATCAGCCAATGCCAGGATATATTTATTAAAAAAACCAAGGATTATGGTACTGCTTGGCGGGTTTTAAGGACTATTTCTGTAGTAGACCAAATTTTTATCAAGGCATTACGTATTAGAACCATACAAGATAAACAAACCCAAAAAGTACAGGATGGTATACCTTCTGAATTCAAGGGTATTGTAAACTATGCTGTTATTGGATTGATTCAATTAGCATTAAATAACCCAGCAGTGGAAGAAGTGGCTGTAGAAAAAGTGGCCGCTTGGTACGAACAATATGTATTATTTGCAAAAAAGACCATGCTAGATAAAAACCACGACTATGGTGAAGCATGGCGCGATATGAGTCAAGAAAGTTTTGCAGATTTAATTTTGGTAAAATTATTACGCATTAAACAGATATTGGTAAACGACGGAGAAACTTTAATTAGTGAAGGAATTGATGCCAATTATGTAGATATTTTGAACTATGCCATTTTTGCTTTGATATTAATTGAAGAAGGCAAACACTAAATTTTATTTCCATGAAAAATTTCTTATTGATTGTTCGTTGGGTAGTAGGATTGCTATTTATATTTTCTGGATTGGTTAAAGCAAATGATCCACTAGGCTTGAGTTATAAAATGCAAGAATTTTTTGAAGTATGGGGTTGGAGCGCACTTCATGATTACACACTTGCTTTTTCATTAATGATGAATGTTTTTGAAGTAGTAACTGGTATTGCTGTAATTATAGGTTGGCAAATACGTACCATTAGTTGGTTGTTATTAGCACTAATTATTTTCTTTACATTTTTAACGGGCTATGCATTGTTTTCGGGTAAAATTAAAACCTGTGGTTGCTTTGGCGATTGTTTGCCTTTAACAGCTGCACAATCTTTTACAAAAGATTTAGTGTTATTGGTGCTCATTATTATTCTATGCATTTATAGAAATAATATTCAAGTTGCTATTTCCAATCCTTTTGCTATTGCAATTATATTAATCAGCTTAAATGGTACAGGATGGTTGCAAAATCATGTATTGCGTCATTTGCCATTCGTTGATTGCTTGCCTTATAAAAAAGGGAATAATATTTTAGATCAAATGAAAACGCCTAAAGGTGCTATTGCAGATAGTTTTGCTTTAAACTTTATCTATAAAAAAAATGGACAAGAACTAAAGTTCGACCAAGCGCATTTTCCAGCAGATTTTGATTCAACCTATATTTATGTAGATCGTACAGATGTTTTAGCAAAAAAAGGAAATAGTTTAAAAGCAGCTATTGCAGATTTTTCATTACAAACAATTAGTGGCGTAGACAGCACTGCTACTGTATTTGAAAACAAACAATACTTACTTGTATTAGCAAAAGATTTTACCGAATGGGCTAGTTGGCAAAAAAGTTTAGATACTATTATTAAAGCGGCACAGTCTAACCAAATACCAATAATATTAGTTACAGCCGATGCTTCAACTGCTCAACAACACTATGCAAATCTGCCAATATTAAGATGTGATGCAACGGTTCTTAAAACAGCTGCTCGTGTTAATCCTACTATATTTTTTATGCAAAAAGCAAATATTGTATTTAAATATAGTTATAGAGATTCCAATAAAATAATGCAACAAATATTGAACTGGAAATAAATGTCAACATGCTCAATTACCTACTAAAAAAAATCACCTATAGTTCTTTTGTTTTATTGGGTGTAGTAGTAATTGTATTTTTTTTGTTTCAAGGGTTTGGAGACCCAGCAAGATTAATTTTAGGTCAAACCGGAGATAGTGCTACCCTTCAAAATATTCGTCGCGAATTAGCGCTAGACCAACCTAAATGGAAACAGTTTGCATTGTATTTAAATGATGTTTCGCCCATTTGTATTCATTCAAGTAAAGAAATTACAGACAAACAATTGAATGGATTTTTTATTGGTAACGATGCAAAAAAAGTCGGTCTTAAAATTCCTTATTTAAGAAGGTCTTATCAATCTAAAAAAGCAGTAGGATCTGTTTTGTTTGAAGCATTACCCGGTACCATTATATTAGCACTTGCTGCCATGTTTATTGCAACATTTCTTGGCATATTATTAGGAGTACTTGCAGCAGTAAAGCAAAATACATGGATGGATACAAGTGCTATTTTTACTAGTGTATTAGGGATATCTGCCCCATCATTTTTTATGGGCATTATTTTAGCGTATCTATTTGGATTTGTATTGCACAATATTACTGGCTTACAAATGACTGGTAGTTTATATGAAATTGATCCATTCAATGGCAAACAATTACAATTGAAAAATTTAATACTTCCTGCAATTACTTTAGGTATTCGTCCGCTAGCAATTATCACACAACTTACTAGAAGTGCTATGCTAGATACTTTAGACCAAGATTATATTAGAACTGCTTATGCAGAAGGGCTCAGTAAAACAGTAGTGGTGTTTCAGCACGCTTTACGAAATGCACTAAATCCTGTAGTAACTGCTATTACAGGTTGGTTTGCAGAACTATTAGCGGGTGCTTTTTTTGTTGAATATATTTTTGGATGGAAGGGTATTGGAAAAGTAACGGTAGATGCTTTAGAAAAATTAGACTTTCCTGTTGTGATGGGTAGCGTATTAATAACCGCAACTTTTTTTATTCTGGTAAATATTTTAGCTGATATTTTGTATGGATGGATTGACCCTAGAATTAGTGTAAAGTAAGTACACTAATAATTATGAGATAATTACCTCTGTGATAACTTCTTCTCCAAAAGCTTCATTAACCCTTGCAACAATTTGTGGCTTTTGAAATTGCAATTCATTTTTTAGCGGACCAACTGCTGTTTGTATATAGAGCTTCTTATTAAATATTTTTATTTTATCGGTATACTTTGCAATGGTTTTTCCCATGAGTGTTTCCCATATTTCTTCTATTTGAACAGCGCGAACACCATTGTTCAAATGACTTTTTTTAAGGAAACCTTTAATGGCAGCACCAATATGATATTCAGACATATTTCAAAGATAAGCTTACAAATTTTGATTGCTAATATAAGTTGTAATTCTTTTTACAATTATAATTCAATCAACTGAAATTGGGTATTTATATGGTTCATTTGAAATTTGAGCCTTTCTGAATGGGTATCGGTAATAAATACCTGTCCATTGCTTTGTGTACAAACCCAGTTTAAAAGTTGGTACATTCTTTTTTCGTCTAATTTTTCAAATACATCGTCTAATAATAAAATTGGGGTAAACCCTTTTTGGTCTTTTAAAACCTGCCATTCAGCCAATTTTAACGCAAATAACAAACTTTTACGTTGTCCTTGTGAGGCTTCTGTTTTAAATACTTGTTCTAACATTTTAAAAGACAAATCGTCTCTGTGGATACCCGCACTTGTTCGTTGTAATATCCTATCTTTTTGTTGATTATTTTTAAATAATTCTTCCATGCTTGATTGCGTCAACTGGCTTTCGTATTGAATATCAATATCGTCGGCATT
The DNA here is from genome assembly GCA_026391415.1 of Bacteroidota bacterium. Classification (GTDB taxonomy): domain Bacteria; phylum Bacteroidota; class Bacteroidia; order Chitinophagales; family Chitinophagaceae; genus Sediminibacterium. The sequence continues at coordinate 6,193 of JAPLEL010000212.1, read as the reverse complement.
GCCTGAAATTTTTGTATAAATTTCTGTTGCTAATTGTAAGTATCCAACTAAAAAATTGGTTCTTTCTTTAAAGATATAATTCCCCTTGCTACACAATTGTTGGTCTATTACTTCAAACAATGATTCATCGATAGAACCGTTCTCTGCTAACTGCTTTAAAAGACTATTGCGCTGTTGTAATAATTTAGTGTAGTCAATTAATTGTAATAAATAGTTTTTATTCAATTGACATAAAATAGTATCAATCAATCGTCGGCGTTCTTCACTAGAGCCATTAATTAATGAAACGTCATCTGGTGCAATCATCACACAAGGAAATTTACCTAAATGATCTGAGAATTTTTTATAGGCTTCGTCATTTAAACTAAATTCCTTTTTATTATTTTCTCTTAAAATGAATACGAGTTTTTGTATTTCACCTTGTAATTGATAGGAGCCATCTAGTCTAAAACCTGCCAACCCATGAAGGGTATTTGCTGCATCAGGTCTTGAAAAATAACTTTTAGACATGCTTAAATAATAGATCGCATCTAGCAAATTGGTTTTTCCCGCACCATTTAAACCACAAATACACACCACTCTTTCTGTAAATTCAAAGGTGTTTTGTAGGTAATTCCTATACTGAACAAGGGTAATATGGTCTAATCTTAACATTTGAACCGGCAAATTAATCAACTAAGTACTTAATAATCGTTTGGAGTGTCAGAGAAAGCATTTATTTTTATTAAAATTTACGTTTTGAAGATAATCTTATCAAAGGAACAACTTGCGTTAACCATAAAAAGATTGGCCAATCAGATATTGGAGAATCATCCCGGTTTGCAAAACACGGTAATCATTGGTATGCAGCCAAGGGGTATTATGTTAAGTGACCGAATTGTTCGAGAATTACAGCAACTCATTGACCCGGCCACCATTCAGTATGGTAAATTAGATATCACTTTTTATAGAGATGATGTTCGAAAGAGCTTGCATATAGCCAGTAATACCGATATTCCATTCTCCATTGAGAACAAAGAAGTGGTTTTGGTTGATGATGTATTGTATACTGGAAGGACTATTCGGGCGGCTCTAGATGCCTTATTAGACTACGGACGCCCATCCAAAGTAGCGCTTTGTGTACTAGTAGACCGACGTTTTAGTCGTGAATTACCTATACAACCCGACTATCTAGGTAAGGCAATTGATACCATTTTCTCACAAAGAGTAACTGTTTTGTGGAATGAAAATGAACAAAATGAACAAGTAATGCTATTAGATAACTGAAACCATTATCTTTGACCTTTAATGAAACTATCTACCAAACATCTACTTGGTATTAAGCACCTCACAACCGAGGATATACAGCTTATTCTATCTACCGCTACACAATTTAAAGAAGTCCTACAAAGGCCTGTTAAGAAAGTACCTTCCTTAAGGGATATTACTATTGTGAACCTGTTTTACGAAAATTCAACACGAACAAGAATGTCGTTTGAATTAGCTGAACGCAGGTTATCGGCTGATGTTTTAAATTTTGCTGCTAGTAGTTCATCTGCTGCAAAAGGCGAAACACTGCTCGACACAGTCAATAATATTTTGAGTATGAAGGTAGACTTGGTGGTGATGCGCCATAGTGCTTCTGGTGCGCCGCATTTTTTGGCCAAGCATATACCTGCTGCCATTGTTAATGCTGGAGACGGAATCAATGAACATCCTACCCAAGCTTTATTAGATGCTTTTTCTATGCAAGAAAAACTCGGACAATTGGCCGGATTAAAAGTGGCCATTATTGGAGACATCATGCATAGTAGGGTTGCCATGAGTAATATGTATCTCTTGCAAAAAATGGGTGCAGAAGTTATGGTGGCAGGACCACCAACACTAATTCCAAAATATATTAGCGAAGCATTTGGGGTGAAAGTAGAATACAATTTAAAGAAAGCCTTGCAATGGTGCGATGTTGCCAATGTATTACGCATACAACTCGAAAGACAAAACCAGCCTTTATTTTCATCTTTAAGAGAATATAGTTTGGCTTATGGAATTAATAGAAGGTTACTAGATTCACTAGGTAAAGAAATAGTTATTATGCATCCTGGGCCAATTAACAGAGGCGTAGAATTAGATAGCGACGTAGCTGATGGATCATCATCCATTATTTTAAACCAAGTTGAAAATGGGGTAGCAGTTCGAATGGCAGTTTTATATTTAATTGCCAATAGAGAAAATTAATCGTTTAATTATGCAACGTATTTGTTTATTTCCTGGAACATTTGATCCTGTTACGCTTGGGCATATTGATATCATTGATAGGGCATTACCACTCTTTGATAAAATTTATGTTGGTATTGGTATCAATTCTTCTAAAGACCCTATGTTTTCTGCAGACCAACGTATGGAATGGTTTAAAGAAATTTATAAAGACGAACCCAAAGTAGAAAGTGTTACATACGAAGGATTAACCATTCAATATTGCAAAAAAATTAATGCGCATTTTATTTTAAGAGGTATTCGATTTGTTAGTGATTTTGAATATGAAAAAACAATTGCTGATGCGAATAGAACCCTCGATAGATCCATTGAAACGATATTCTTAACTGGAGAACCAAAATATACTTCAGTGGCTTCAACCATTGTACGAGACATTTTACGCAATGGCGGAAACGCATCTCCATTCTTACCACAAGCAGTTATTGATACACTGTATTCATAATTTATTTCCATGTCTATCTGGTTTTACCAACACATTCAATTATCGGATTTTAAAGATTTCGGTAAAAATACCCTTGGCGATTTATTAGGTATGGAGTTTACAGAAATTGGTGCTGATTTTATAAAAGCAACCATGCCTGTAGACCATCGTAGCAAACAACCTTATGGAATATTACACGGTGGTGCCTCTGTTGCTTTAGCAGAAACTTTAGGAAGTGTAGGATCAGGTTTAGTAATTGATCCTACTAAATTTCAGTGCGTTGGTTTAGAAATAAATGCCAACCATGTAAGAAGTGTATCAGAAGGTTTTGTAACAGGTATTGCTACACCTGTTCATATTGGAGGTAGCACACATATTTGGGATATTAAAATATATGATCAAAAAGATAGATTGATTTGTATCAGCAGATTAACCGTTGCTATTTTACAAAAAAGATAAATCTTAGATTAAGCCTGCTTTTGTAATTACTTCAATAATGGTAGGATAAGTATTACTTAATCTTTGTGCCAAATCTTGTTTTTTTGTCCATTCAATGGCTGTAATATCTTCTGTGGTTTGTGGAATTAAATTTGGCTTACCATCAACCTTCATATGATACCAATGTGTTTCTTTCCTCACATCGGATTTAATATAAGTATCAAAATATTCGTGTGTAGTAATGGTAATTAAGTTGCCTAAATGAATATTATTTACTCCTGTTTCTTCTGATACTTCTCTAACGGCGCATTCGGCAATGGACTCACTTGGGTCTAGTTTTCCTTTGGGTAAATCCCAAAATCCGCGTCTAAAAATTAAGAGTAATTCATTGACTTCGTTCAATACTAAGCCTCCTGCAGCAATAATTGTTTGTTTTTCTTCCATATTCTGTGAATAAGATTATGCAATCTACGTGCAAAATTATTTGTTCAAGCTTTACCTTCGCAATTATGACAAACGAAAAAGCTGTTGCAGAAAAATTATTACAGGTAGGAGCTGTAAAATTGAGCCCAGAAAATCCATTTACTTGGGCAAGTGGTTGGAAAAGCCCTATTTATTGCGATAATAGAAAAGTATTGTCTTTTCCATATACCCGTGATTTTGTAAAAAGTGAAATGTGTAACCTGATTTTTGAAGCTTTTCCAGAAGCAGATCTATTAGCAGGTGTTGCAACAGCAGGAATTCCATGGGGCGCAATGGCTGCAGACCAGCTAAAACTACCTTATATCTATGTGCGTCCAAAACCTAAAGAACATGGATTAGGCAATCAAATTGAAGGGTCATTTGAAGTAGGCAAGAAAGTTTTGGTAATTGAAGACTTGATTTCTACCGGAAAAAGCAGTTTAGACGTTGTAACTGTATTAAAGAATGCAGGCTTAAACGTTATAGGAATGGTATCCATTTTTACCTATGGATTTGATATTGCCACCAAAGCATTTGAAGCGGCAGGAATAAAATATTTATCCTTAACCAATTATGCCACGTTAATATCAATGGCAGTTGAAAAAGGAACGATTTCTGCAGATACTGAAAAGTTATTATTACAATGGAGAATTGATCCAGCCAATTGGAAAGGGATTTAATCGATATAAATTCAAATTAATAGCCATGAAACAATTTATTTTATTGAACATATGCTGCTTGTTTTTAGGTCAATTTTTATATGCCCAACAAGACAAAGCAGTTTGGATTACCGTAAAATCAGAGAATCTCAAATGTTGGGAATGTAAAGAAGTATTAGAGAAATACTTGATTGTAGAAAATAAATCCAACATGGAAAGTGGGCTAGTACAATGGAAAATCAATCTATTACAGGGTGAAATTAGGGTTCAATACTTTCCTGATAGGGTTAGCCCCGATATGATTAGAACAGCACTTAATAATGCTGGATTTGATGCAGATAAAGAAAAAGCTACCGAGGAATCCTATAAAACACTACCTGCTATTTGCAAAAGATTGGCAGATGGGGGTGGGCCTCAGCCTCGAAAACCATGTCATATTCAACCATTGCAGTAAAGAGTTAGTTAAAATAGATCTAATTTATGTCGGCCTTCATATGTAAACGGAACAGTCCTAAAAATTCCAGCTTTGCCAACCCTTGTAGTGCCTTTAATGCTTACTAGCACTTCTTTACTTAGTACTAAATTCAAGGCATTTTTATACATGGCTTTCATGTCAACTGCAATTTTAGATGGAAGGCTGAAGTTTGCTTTTTTAGGGATATGCATTAAAGTGTCTAGGTTGAACTTTCCTAGAAACCGGTTGTCAATATACACATCGGCATCCAATTTTTTCAAATCAAGCCCGAATGAATTAGGATTATAGTACTCTAAATCCATGGTTAAATTGGTATGGTCGAATCCTAATTGGTCTAGTTTGATATTCTTAACTGCACGGTATTCAAATGTTTTTGGGGCAGCGCAAGCCACAAACAAAACCGATAAAAGCAAACCTAGCATCCAATTTTTCATTGTTTATAATTTGAGTGCAAAATAGGGGAGCTTTCTCATAAAATCTGCGAATCAATTGTTATTTTTAACTATTCAAGTACTAAATTTATTAGATAAATAGGCAATTTTACTATAAAATCAATTTGCTAATTTATATAGTATGTTATATATAATATAACTATTTGTTAAACAATTATTTACAAATTTTATTAGTAATAAATATTTAATCAATTTTATACCTTATTTCAATAAAATAACAAATACTGGTTAGTTTGAATACAATACAAGATAATATTACTTTAATAACTGTTAATCAATATATTGGAAACATTATTTGGTATAAAACTTTATTTAAATTTTCACATATAAAAATTGAACAATATGAAACCTACCAAAAAATGAGTTTTCGCAATAGAATGGTCATTGTTGGGAGTAATGGGTTAATCAATTTGTCGGTGCCATTAGAAAATGGGCGTAGTCAAAAAGGGTTAATAAAGGATGTGAAAATCGATAATACTTCTAATTGGGCCAATCAGCACATGCGTAGCATTTTGGCTTGTTATGGTAAATCACCATTTTTTGAATATTATCGAGATAGTCTTTTTGCTATTTACCTAAAGCCCTTTGTTTATTTACAAGATTTGAATATGGCCATGATTACTTGGGTAAATCGTCAATTGAAATATCCAGGAAATATATCATTTACAGAACAATATCATATTGACTACCCGGCTGGCTACGTAGATTTACGAAATCAAATTAAACCATCTCAATTCCAATTAGTCGAAAATCAAATTAAATATGTACAGGTTTTTGAAGATCGTGTTGGATTTCAAAATAATTTAAGTATCCTAGATTTGCTGTTTTGTTGTGGCCCAAATGCAAAATCTATTTTAATAAACAGCAAATAGCCAATTTAACGACTCTTTATATGGTTGTTATAATGATATGGCTTAATTTTAAGGCTAGTTTATTTAATAAATTTATAATATTTGCTAACTCCAAGGTGTCAAATGAGGAATTTTAGGTTATTTATTTGTTTTTTGTTTGTCCTGGGGCAATTTTCTGCATT
>JAPLEL010000199.1 GCA_026391415.1 Bacteroidota bacterium | reverse complement strand
ATTTTCTTTTTACCCGCAACTGTTTTACGTTTACCTTTTCTGGTACGACTATTCGTTTTGGTACGTTGACCACGAACAGGCAAACCTTTACGGTGACGCAATCCACGATAACAAGCAATGTCTAATAAGCGTTTGATACTCATTGAAACTTCACTACGTAAAGCACCTTCCACCTTAAATTCGGAGTTGATGATGTTACGAATAGCACCTTGTTCTTCGTCGTTCCACTGATTTACTTTTTTGTTAAAGTCAATACCAGCTTTAGTAAGAATATACTGAGCAGTTGAACGTCCAATTCCAAAAATATAGGTTAGACCAATTTCTCCTCTTTTATTCTTTGGTATATCAATACCGGCAATACGAGCCATATTCTAATTTTAAGTTTTTATACTATTTATTAAAGAGCACCAATTTAGTGATCCAATGTTTTTATTATCCCTGACGTTGCTTATAACGAGGGTTCTTTTTGTTGATTACGTATAGCTTGCCTTTACGCTTCACAATCTTACAATCAACACTGCGCTTTTTGATAGAAGCTCTAACTTTCATAAAATGGTTTTTTCTTCGCCTATTAATTGCTTGCGCAAGATTTTTGGCTTATTGGTGCCTAAATATGTTTATCCCTTTACCTGTTTGTCTTTACAATTATTTGTAACGGAAGATGATTCTTCCCCTACTCAAATCATAAGGGCTCATCTCAACGCCCACTTTATCACCTGGAAGAATACGGATGTAGTGCATCCTCATTTTACCAGAGATGGTTGCCAGTATTTCGTGGCCGTTTTCTAGTTTCACCCTAAACATAGCATTGCTTAAGGCTTCTAGAATTACTCCATCTTGTTTAATCAGCGGTTGTTTCGACATACAATTTTTGGGGCTGCAAAGATATTAGTTTGCAGTGGAAATATGAAAAATAAGTGGAAAAAAATCTTTAAAATGTGGAAAATCAGCCCAAATAAGCCTATTTCGGTGCAAATATGCCATAAAATCTTCACATAAAGGGTGTCAAATTTTAAGAAATCCTAAAATAAACCAAATTTAAAATTTAAAAAAGATTGACCGGCACAATAAATTCCCAAATATTTGGTTGGGTTTGACCCCGATATTCTTGATCTAACAAATGGCTATACCGAATACCAAAACTTACGGGTTGTTGATTCCACCAGCGGGTATCGAAGTGAATTTCCGTACCTACTGTTCTGAAATCTGTTTTTTTGCCTGTTCGCAAGCTCTTACCCTGTGTATAATCAAAAAAAACATTAGCCCTAATTCTTGAAAAATAAACCAGGTTTCCCAAGCCCCAATCGGGATAACTAATGGGTAGATGGTAATTCAATCCTAGTTTAAACATTCTTGGAAAATCAATTGCCGTATATCCCCTAGAAAAAGGAAAATTATTGCTATACGAATATTGTTGCAAAGTGTCTCTAGCTTGGATTGACCCGTTTACAACAAAGCTATGGTTGTTAGAAAAGCCTGGCAGGTAAATAGATCCGCTCAATAAAACCTGGTTGGCACTTTTACTGCCAACCGCTTGTTTGTATTGTAGCAGTATACGTTGCCCCCAATGCGGATAAATTTGTTGTTTGGCTTTTTGAATCTGATTAATAAAACTAATACTGCTGCTTATAAAATTAATAGCAGCATCGTGCATGATTGTTTTGCCTATACCTGTCCATTTAACTTGATTTAGGTGATAAGTAGAACTTAGTGTTAGGTAACGGTAAAATTGACCACCCGAAAAATTTAGGGGTAATTGTAGTCCCAAATAAGCATTGGTTTCATTCCAATGGAGTAAACTGTCTTTGTTTAAATAGGCCGATCGGTTCCATGTTTGACTCATTCCAAAAACAGGCTGCAAAAAATGCGCACCATAAATACCATCATACCCCAATTTGTTACTACCATCATTTTCGTTGTAAGTATATGCCAATTCAGACTGGAGGGTATTTAAAATATTCTGTCCATAGACTCGAAAAGAATATTCGGGTTGCTCATACATAGGCCTCCAACTATGGAAATTAACAAGTTTGGAGGATTTTGAATAATCGGTAATTTCAAAACTTCGCTCTTTTAAACCAAGTAATAATTGTTGGTCTGATTTTTTGTAAATATTAGGTACATATAAATCAACCAAGGCATTTTTATAAATTACACTTTCAAAATGGCTATTCAATTGCCCAAGTTGATAACCTGATGCTGTAAATACCGATGACACAATTGTTCCATTCGAACGAATTATGCCTTGATACAAGCCAGTTGAATAACTAGCTAACCTAAATGGACCTTTTTGTACAGCCCCATCAATATAAGCCCATAATTCGTCGCGACCTTGATTAGTTGTTGTAAAAATTAAAGTGTCTGATTGAACTGTTAAAAAGCCAATCAAAGCGTTGGAAAAATTTAATACAATTTGTTCCGTATTAAAATGGCTTAAATCCTTTTTTAACAAAGACATCTCTCCCAATTGGTTTCTTGCAGTATAATAAATACACTGATCATTAGCCGAAAATTTTGGATTGGCATATATCAATTGATTAGAATGATTACTATTTATTTTAATGCCAGTTACATCCATTAATACAATCGAAGACCCTGTATTAGCAAGCAGTTCAACTGCTAGAATATTTAATCCATTGTGCGAAATATCTGGAGAAAAGTATTTGGTATTTTTTACAATCGTTTTCTCTTGCTTTGTATTAATATCAATTAGTTTGAGTTGCTTGTAAGCCCGATTGCCCCAACGAATATCAGGTTGATCTGCAGCATAAATTATTTTGCCATTATTATAAGAAAAATAATCATCTGTTGCAATCGATTGATTGGCGATTTTTGTTTGGGAATGGTCTTGATGAATAATATAAAATGCAGGATTTTTCTTGTACGATTTTTTAAGAACAATGATAGCTTCGTTTGATAACGCATAGGGATATTTATAATCAATAACATCCTTTGATACAGGGCTTGTTAGCCAGTTAACTGATACATCAATTTTAGTATTCCACTGTGCTTGATAAAATGATTTAGTCTCTGTAAAAAAACGATTAAATGCAATACCTGTTGCATTTTTAAAAGCTTGTTGAAATGGATATACAAATGGCTTAAATCTTGCCGCATTATTAGTTACCGTATTCCAAATGCCATCGCCATATTTATCTCTACCATAACTAACCAATAAATATCCTAACTCATACCTATTAGGCATATAAT
>JAPLEL010000160.1 GCA_026391415.1 Bacteroidota bacterium | reverse complement strand
ATAGCCCAAATGGTCTCCAAATGGTCCTTCTGATTTATTTTCTCCAGGATATACTTCACCTGTAATTACAAAATCGGCATCAGTACTAATTGCAAATCCATCTTCATAACAATACCTAAAACGTCGGCCACCTAATACACCTGCAAAAGTCATTTCACTAATACCTTCGGGCAAAGGCATCACTGCTGCAACACTATGTGCAGGAGGGCCTCCAACAAAACAACTTACTTTTAAAGGCAATCCTTTTTTATTGGCTTTTGTTTGATGAACGCCAATACCTCGGTGCAATTGATAATGCAATCCAATTTCTTTATTGCTGATATAATCGTTGCCATTTAATTGAATCCGATACATCCCTAAGTTTGAATGCATTATACCTGGCTGATCTATGTCTTCTGTATATACTTGCGGTAGCGTTACAAAAGCACCTCCATCCATTGGCCAGTGTTGTATTAATGGCAAATCGGAAATACTAATTTCTTCGTATAAAACAGGTTTGTTGATAGGATTTTTTAAGGGTAGTGCCTTAATTGCAGCAAAAGCTGTTTTTAAATGCCTGAAAGGTTTTTTAAAAGCTTTAATAGGATTACCCTTTAATTCAATCAAATCTTGTACTTGGGTAAAACTATTTCTAAAAAGAAATTTACTTCGCTCAATGGTTCCAAAAATATTGGAAGCAGCCCTAAATTTAGATCCCTTTACCTTTTCAAACAACAAAGCTGGTCCATTAGCTTCGTATACGCGCAAATGTATTGCGGCCATTTCTAAATATGGATCTACTTCTTCTGTAATCCTTACCAATTGACCTGTTGCTTCTAAATCAAGTAAACAGGCTTCGAGTGATGAATAATTCATAATTAATTTACAATACTAGCTACTATAATAAAGAAAAAATAAAATGCAAAAATAGGCTATTAAATGGCTTAAATAAAGCAGCTATATTTGCAATATGACCAAATTGAGTGTGAATATTAACAAATTTGCTACCATCCGCAATAGCCGAGGCGGCGATAATCCAAATGTTGTAAAAGCAGCGTTTGATGCAGAGCGTTTTGGAGCGAATGGTGTAACTGTTCATCCAAGACCCGATGAAAGACATATTCGTTATGCAGATGTGAGGGAAATTAAAAAAATCATTACCACTGAATTTAATATTGAAGGCAACCCAAAAGAACAATCCTTTATTGATTTGGTGTTAGAAACAAAGCCGCACCAGGTAACACTTGTTCCCGATACATTGGGTCAGTTAACTAGCGACCATGGTTGGAATACCATTGAACACAAAGACTATTTAATTGAAACGATTGCTATTTTTAAAGCCGCTGGAATTCGCGTATCGATTTTTGTAGACCCAATTATTGAAATGGTTACGGCAGCTGCACTTACAGGCACCGACAGAATAGAATTATATACAGAAGGATATGCCACAGCTTTTGCAGCAGGACAAAGAACATCAGCAATTACGCCATATATTGCTGCTGCCGAAAAAGCTATCGCTTTAGGCTTAGGTATTAATGCTGGCCACGATTTAGACCTTAATAATTTACAATATTTCAAGCAACATATTCAAGGGTTAAACGAAGTGAGTATTGGCCATGCATTGGTTTGCGATGCCTTATATATTGGGTACGAAAACGCCATACAATTATACCAACGACAATTGCAATAAATAGCACTTAATTTAAATTGCAATGATGGCTGGAATAAAAAAATACATCAAAAGGTTTTTTGAGCAGCTCCAATTAAATGGGATTTTAAAAACCATGCATTTTAATGGAGTAAAAGCATGGTATTATTTTTCAAACCAGTCCTTTAAAAAAGCCAACCCTTTAATAGCAATTCCAGATAGTACTTATTTATTTGAAACCTATCAGCTCAATTATAAACAATATTTCGAGCAGGGTAAATTAGCAGCCAAAGAAATTTGTTTGTGGACCGAGCCTTATTTGCAAATGGAAGTGCCTACTATTTTAGACTGGGGATGCGGCACAGGAAGAGTGATTCAACACGTCCATTCTTATGCGCCTTATGCCCTACTCTATGGTGCAGACAGCAATGCAGAAATGATTCAATGGAATAGCAAAAACCTTTCTGGCATACATTTTACTGGCATTCAAGCAATGCCTCCAACTACCTATCCTTCCAATTATTTTAACCTAGTTTTTGGCATATCTGTTTTTACACATTTATCAAAGAGTGCAACCATAGAATGGGTCATTGAATTGCATAGAATTATTCAAACAGAAGGCATATTGTTAGTTACCACACACGGCAGTTTTTTTATGCCACAATTATTTGCAACAGAAAAAAACCAATTACTAGAGACTGGATTTTTTTCAAAATCATTTTCAGCAAATAATAATGTAGTGGGTGATAGAAATGATACTAGCTATCACACACAAGCTTATTTTGAGGAATTAATTAGCCATTATTTTAAGATTGTATCATTTTATGATGGCAGTAAGCATCCCAAAAAAATGGGCGGTCAAGACCTTTGGATATTACAAAAAAAATAGCCACTAAAAATTTAGTGGCTATTTTTTTGAATGGATTATTTATTATTTATTACCAATTATTTCGGCCAATTTCTTTTCTTTAAATTTAGCATCTAATACTAATTTTTGCACCTCTTCTAATTTAGCAATATATAAACTACGGCCATGTGTACCCAACACTATTTCATTTTCTCTAGGCTGAGTAACAATATCATGAATAGGTACACTATTAGGTAAGCCTTTATTCCATTGCATAAAATCTGCTCCTTGATTAATACTTACATATAAACCACCATCAGTTCCAACATATACAATCCCATCTACTAAAGGGTCTTCTTTAATTACATTAATTGGCTCATTGGGTAAATCTTTTTCTATTTGTTTCCAGCTATTTCCATAGTCTTCACTCATATACAAATACGGTAAAAAATTATCGTTGCGATATCCATTTAAACTAGCATACACCTTTCCTTCTTGATAGGCACTTGCCACTACTCTACTTACATATAAACCCTTTGGTATTTTTTTAGTAATCAACGACCAGGTATAACCTCCGTCTTTACTTACTTGTATATTACCATCATCGGTACCAATATAAATTAATCCAAATTTTAACGGACTTTCACTAATGGTTGTAAGGGTACCAAAAGGCACATCACCTTGTGTAGGATTAGTAGTTAAATCGGCACTAAGTGCAGGCAAACTATCTCCTTTATTAAATGAACGATGAAATTTATTGGTACCATAATAAAAAATATCTGGATTGTGTTTGCTTAATAAAATAGGCGACTGCCAATTGTATCGCAATTGTGGTTCTCCCAAATCATTTACTGGCTTAATACCTTTATAATCTTTACTACCAAGTGTTTGACGAGAATATGACCCGTATTGAGACCCACTATAAATTGTTTTATTGTCTCTAAAATCTACTTGTACTTGCATTCCATCTCCT
>JAPLEL010000064.1 GCA_026391415.1 Bacteroidota bacterium | reverse complement strand
TTACACTTAATAATATTGAAATTATTTATGGCGGCAGATCTAGTAAGGAAATTGCTTATATCCCTTTACAAAATATTGCTTCGATTCCTGAAAATGAAGCGCAGTATCCAGAGTTTTCAATGTTTGGCGAATTACCAGCTTGGGGTTTTTATATAAGGCATGCAGAAGGAATTAAAATGACGAATATAAAACTAAGTTACAAAGAAGACGACTATAGGCCAGCTATGGTAATGGATGATGTAAAAAATATTCAACTCAATCAAGTAGCTATTCCAACAGTGAAAGATTTGCCAGTCTTCTATTTTCAAAATGCCACTGGCATAGACTTGAAAAAAATTACGATGCCTGTACCTGAAGAGAAAGCAATTATCATTAATAATAAAAACTAATTTTTTGCATGAAACAAATGAGGAACGATAGCGCAATATATTTATGTAAAATAGTTTGCATAATACCAAGTGTATTGTTGTTTCATTTTTTTACACATGCACAAACAAAACAAATTCAAAAATTGCCTGCAGCCTATGTGAATCCATTTATAGGCGCAAGTACTGCATGCAAACCTTTGTATGATTGGGGTAAAACATTTCCTGGTGCTGCAACGCCATTTGGTATGGTACAATTAAGCCCTAATACAATAACAGGTGGCGATAATGGTTCTGGTTATAGTAAAGAGCATACCAGTATTGAAGGCTTTGCATTTACACAAATGAGTGGGGTTGGTTGGTATGGAGACTTGGGTAATTTTTTAGTGATGCCAACAACAGGTCCATTAAAAACAATTGCTGGGAAACTAGATTTTTCTACTAAAGGATATCGATCGCATTTTAATAAAAAAACCGAGAAAGCAAGCGCTGGCTATTATGAAGTAGTATTAAGTGATACTAAAATTAAAACAGCACTAACGGCAGCACCACATAGTGGTATTTTGAAATTTAATTTTCCTGCAAATAAGCAATCGCGTATTCAAATAGATTTAGCACGCAGGGTAGGTGGCACATCAACACTGCAGCATATTACAGTGATTAATAAAAATACTATTTCAGGATGGATGAAATGCACGCCCGAAGGTGGTGGATGGGGCGATGGTAGTGGACATCCAGATTATACCGTTTATTTTTATGCGCAATTTTCTAAGCCATTGGTTAATTATGGTGTTTGGGAGGCAAATATTGCTGATTCACTCAAACGTAAAAGAAAAAATATTGAATCTGATGAATATCAAGCAATCATTGCAGATTCAAAAATCATCCCATTAATAAAAGATTACGAAGGCAAGCATATTGGATTTTATACAGAATTTGCTACCCAAGAGAATGAGCAAGTATTGGTTAAGTCGGGCATTTCATTTGTTAGTATTGCAGGTGCCGAAAAAAATCTTCAAGCAGAAATTGCTGATTGGGATTTTAATAAAGTCCACCAAAATGCAACCAATTTATGGAACCAAGCACTTAGTAAAATATCCATTCAAACAAAAAGCGAGGCGCAAAAAGAAGTTTTTTATACCGCCTTATATCATACACTAATTGACCCAAGAAATTTTACAGATATAGATGGAAATTATATGGGTGGAGACAAGCAAGTGCACAACACCACTGCGTTTACCAAACGTACTATTTTTAGTGGATGGGATGTATTTAGAAGTCAAATGCCTTTGCAAACCATTATAAATCCTACCGTAGTAAATGATGTAGTGAATTCATTAGTGAGTTTGGCAGATGAATCGGGTAAAAGGTATTTAGAGCGATGGGAGTTTTTAAATGCATACAGCGGTTGTATGGTTGGAAATCCGGCAGTATCGGTTTTGGCAGATGCTTATGCAAAAGGAATACGTCAATATGATATTAACAAAGCCTACAATTTTGCTGTAAACACTTGCGCTAAATTTGGCAATAATGCTTTGGGCTACGCACCAAATTCAGTTTCTAAAACTTTAGAATATGCTTATAGCGAATGGTGTGTAGCCGAATTAGCGAAGCAACTTGGTAAGACTGTCGACGAAAAGAAATTTCGATTATTAGCGCAATCGTATAAAAATATTTATAGTTCAGAACACAAAAGTTTTTGTCCAAGATTGCCCACTGGTTTTTTTAGGCCTTGGCCCGAAGAAGGTAGGTTGAAATTTAGTTTTGGAACAGATGAATCAAACTTATACCAACAAGGTTGGTTTGTGCCACAGTACGCTTGCCGATTTGAATAATTTTTTCAATAAAACCCCTGTAAATTTCGAATGGAATCCATACTATAATCATTCTAACGAACCAGTGCATGTAGTGCCCTATTTGTTTAACAGATTTGGAGAGCCTTGGCAAACACAAAAATGGGTTCGGTTTATTTGTAATAAAGCCTATGCGCCGCAAGGTTTAGTTGGTGATGAAGATGTAGGTCAAATGTCGGCTTGGTATATTTTATCGGCTTGTGGTATTCATCCGGTTTGTCCTGGTGATACAAGATTTGAAATTACCAGCCCAAGTGTAGACAAGGCTGAAATTAAAGTATCGAATAATAATGTTTTTCGAATTGTTGCCATACATAATTCCCCCGAAAATGTATACATACAATCAGCAAAACTGAATTGTAAGAATTACCAAAAATGTTATATAGATTATCAAGATATCATGAAAGGTGGCGTGTTAGAATTAACGCTAACAGATAAACCAAATAAAAACTGGGGACTTGAAAAATAAAGTACAAATATTGGTTTTTAAAAGCAGCAGTTTGTTATTGCTTCTTTGTTATGTAATGTTGGTAGCTAATCCATTAAAAATTATTGCCCAAACACCTGCGTTCCGCAACCCAAATATTACAACCGATCAACGCGTAAAAGATTTATTAAGCCGATTAACTGCCGAAGAAAAAATAAGTTTATTAATTGCTAGCTCTCCTGGAATTCCTCGATTAGATATTGATAAATATTATCACGGTAACGAAGCCTTACACGGTGTTGTAAGGCCTGGAAAGTTTACAGTTTTTCCGCAAGCAATTGCCATGGCATCCATGTGGAACCCAAGTTTATTGCATGAAGTTGCAACAGCTATTTCGGATGAAGCACGTGCACGTTGGAACGAATTAGACCAAGGCAAAAAACAGACCTTAAAATTTAATGACCTACTTAGTTTTTGGTCGCCAACCATTAATATGGCCCGCGATCCTAGATGGGGTCGTACTACTGAAACTTATGGAGAAGATCCTTATTTATCTGGGGTTTTAGGCGTGCAATTTGTAAAAGGCTTACAAGGCAATGATAATAGGTATTTGAAAGTGGTTGCAACGCCCAAACATTTTGCCGTATATAACCAAGAAGGTAATCGTTATTCAAATGACCCACAAGTATCTATGCGCTTGTTAAGAGAGTATTATTTACCTGCATTTGAAGCATGTATTAAAGATGGCAAAGCAGCGTCTATAATGACGTCTTATAATGCCATTAATGGCGTGCCAAATACAGCGAATAGTTGGTTGCTAACAAAAGTCTTACGTCAAGAATGGGGCTTTCAAGGCTATGTGGTTTCGGATTGTGGGGCTGCAGTTCATTTGGTGGATGCACATAAATATGTAAAAACAAAAGAACTCGCTGCCATGGTGAGTATTCAGGCCGGATTAGATTTAGAATGTGGGGATGATATTTTTACACAACCATTAATCAATGCCTATAAATTAGGAATGGTATCCATTCAACAAATAGATTCTGCTGCTTACCATGTATTACGCGCACGCATGCAATTAGGTTTGTTTGATGATCCTGCAAATAATCCTTACAATAAAATTTTGCCATCTGTTATTGGTTCTGAAGCGCACAAAGCACTGAATATACAAGCTGCAAAAGAAAGTATGATTTTGCTAAAAAATCAAAACAATATTTTACCAATTGATATAACTAAAAATAAATCAATAGCTGTTGTAGGGATTTATGCCAATTACAATGAATACGGCGATTATAGTGGTATGCCAATTGGCGAGCCTGTTACCATTTTACAAGGCATTAAAAATAAAGTTGGAAACAAAATAAAAATCATAGAAACTCCTTGGCGCGCAGTAAATGGACTAGAAGGGTATGGATTAATTTCAAAAGATTTTTTTCCTGGTGGATTAAAAGCCGAGTATTTTTCGAATATTAATTTAGAAGGCGTTTCAAAAAATAGGGTAGACGAAAATATTAATTTTGTACCAGCTAATCAAGCGCCAGATGCTTTTCCGCCAAGTACGCCCGTTTCAATTAGATGGAAGGGAAAACTACAGCCAACTGTTTCAGGAAAATATAGTATCGGTTTTTTAGCCAAAGATGGTTCTCGTTTATATATTGATGGTAAATTAGTGATTGATTCTTGGAGAAGAAAATCAATGATATCTGATTTTATTGATATTGAATTAATAGCAGGCAAAGAATACAATATTCAAGCAGAATATTTTAATTACAGAGCGCCTATTGCCGCCAAATTATTTTGGAAAACACCCAATGAATCTAAAAATTATACCGATATTTTTTCACCTGCCATTCAAGCCGCAAGTCAAGCAGATATAGCTATTGCGGTAGTTGGGGTTAATAAATTATTTGCTAGAGAAGGACAAGACGGAGAAAGTATTAAATTATCTAAAGACCAAGAAGTTTTTGTACAAGAAATTTTTAAAGCGAACCCAAAAACAGTTGTTGTATTAGTTGATGGGGGCTCACTAGCTATTGGTTGGATTAACGAACATATTCCAGGTATTATAGATGCTTGGTATGCTGGCCAAGAAGCCGGTACTGCTGTTGCAGAAGTATTGTTTGGCGGATATAATCCAGCAGGTAGATTGCCACTAACTTTTTATAACGGGCTAAACGAGTTGCCGCCATTTGGTGATTATGATATTACCAAAGGCAGAACCTATCAGTATTTCAAAGGAAAGCCACTATATCCATTTGGATATGGTTTAAGCTATACTAATTTTGATTACCAGCATTTACAAGTAAAGGAATTGAATGATAAATTAGCCATTAATTTTTCAATAAAAAATACCGGAAAGTTTGATGGAGACGAAGTAGCACAAGTGTATGTAAAACTTCCAGATCAAGAAATACCAATGCCCATCAAACAATTAAAAAGTTTTAAACGAATTAATATTAAAAAAGGAAATACTGAAACGGTGGTCATTGAAATAGAAAAAGCACAATTGCGCTATTACAATGAAACGGAATCAAAATTCATTACACCAAAAGGAACTTATCAAATTATGGTAGGAGCTTCTTCGGCAGATATTCGATTAACGCAAACTATTCAATTATAAAAAACAACAAATGAAAAGAAGAGATTTTATTAAAACAAGTAGCCTAACAATGGCAGGTGTTGCAGGGGTTTCTATTTTACCCTCATCAGTATTTGGAAAAGCATTTGGAAGAGTTGCACCAAGTGATAAAGTAAACCTTGCCTGTTGTGGAATAGGAAATAGGGGCGCAGATATCATTAAAAAATTACACGGAACTGGTATGGCTAATATTGTTGCCTTGTGTGATGTAGAAATGGGTGGACCAAATACCCTCGAGATCATGAAAATGTTTCCGAATGTTCCTCGATTTAGAGATTTTAGAGAAATGTTTGATAAAATGGGCAATCAATTTGATGCCATTACTGCTGGCGTTCCAGATTTCTCGCATTTTCCTATCAGTATGTTAGCAATGTCTCAAGGCAAACACGTGTATGTTGAAAAGCCTATGGCACATACCTTTCAAGAGATTCAATTGATGATGGCTGCCGAAAAGAAATACAAAGTCGCTTGTCAAATGGGTAACCAAGGGCATTCCGAAGAAAACTACTTTCAATTCAAAGCATGGACAGAAGCAGGTATCATTAAAGACGTTACAAAAATCACCGCATTCATGAACAATGGTCGTCGTTGGCATGGCATGAAAGTCTCTGATTTTTTACCAGCACAACCCATTCCTGAAACACTTGATTGGGATAAATGGTTAACCACTAGTCAATTTAAAGAATACAATAAAGGATATATTAATGGAGATTGGCGTTCATGGTTTGAATATGGAAATGGCGCACTAGGCGATTGGGGCGCTCATATTATTGATACGGCACACCAATTTTTACATTTAGGTTTACCAACAGAAGTTGACCCAATTTATATGGAAGGTCATAGTCCTTTAATTTTTCCACAAGGATCAACATTGGTATTTAAATTTCCTAAAAGAAAAAATATGCCAGCGCTTGAATTGTCGTGGTATGATGGGTTCAATAATATTCCTGTACTGCCAGAATTTTATGGTGAGCCAGTAAGGGCAAAAGACATACCTCCACCAACATCTGGCCCAATAAGTAGTAAAAGATATCCTGGTAAAGTCATTTATTCTAAAGATTTGATTTTTAAAGGTGGATCACATAGTTCTCAATTAGAAATTATTCCTGCCAACAAAGCAAAAGACATGCAGTCGAGCTTGCCATTTGTTCCAACAAGTCCTTCTAGTCATTTTGCTAATTTCTTAAAAGCATGTAAGGGAGAAGAAACCTGTCGTTCAGCTTTTGAAATTGCAGGTCCATTGTGTCAAGTAATGGCATTGGGGGTTTTAGCGCAACGATTAAATACAAAATTGGTTTTTGATAGTCATAAAAATCAAATTACCAATCATAAAGTTGGCAATGAATTATTAGTAGGGCCTCCACCAAGAAAAGGTTGGGAGCAGTATTACAAAATGTAATGGATGTAATTGTAAATAAATAAGCGTATATTTTTAATTGATTTATACGCAATAAAAAAAAGTCAATGAAAAATTCAAAACGATTGCTGTTTTTGTTAGTAGTTGGTTTTATGCTGCACCTGCAGTTAACTGCACAAAATGCAAAACAAAAAACAGCTGTTGATTCAAGGCCTAATATTATTTTAATATTGGCAGATGATATTGGTTTTGAAACACTCAGTGCCTATGGGAGCGTTAGTTATAAAACGCCTCGCTTAGATAAGTTAGCCCAAAAAGGAATGCGTTTCGATCAGTGTTATGCGCAGCCATTATGTTCTCCCTCTCGTTTGCAATTAATGACGGGCAAATCTAATTTTAGAAATTATGAGCGCTGGGGTTATTTAAATCAAAACGAAACCACTTTTGCGGGCATCTTAAAATCAAAAGGCTATGCTACTTGTATTGCAGGAAAATGGCAATTAAAAGGAGATGAGTTTGCGCCTTATAAATCTGGCTTCGATGAATATTTATTGTGGAATATTGTAGACACTAGTTCAACTTATAATGAACGATACAAAAATCCAAGGGTTGTTCAAAATGGCAAATCCATTAAATACAATAATAGTGAATATGCACCCCAAATATTCAGCAATTTTATTAAAAATTTTATGGAGCGAAAAAAGGAAGGTCCCTTTTTCGTTTATTATCCAATGGTGCTTTCTCACCGTCCGTTTGTGCCAACGCCATTAAATGAAAAAGCGTATAAAAATTTTAATGTGGTGAGAAAAGGTGAGCCAGGCGGTTCTCCATCAGACACAGCACATTTTAAAGACATGATGGCTTATTTAGATAAAAATGTAGGGGAGATTTTAGACAAAGTGAATGAACTAGGACTGAGCAAAAACACCCTGATTTTATTTACTGGCGATAATGGAACTGGTGTGGGTATAAACTCTGTCATGAAAGACGGAAAAATAATTCCTGGCCAAAAAGGCTATACCAATGAATACGGTATACACGTGCCAATGATTGCTTATTGGGATGGAAAGATTTTACCAAATCAAGTGAGTGACAATTTGGTAGACTTTACAGATTTTTTACCAACTATTTGCGATGCTGCAAACATTAAACTACCAAGTACATTTATTACAGATGGCGTTAGTTTAATGCCCCAGTTATTGGGCAAAAAATTCCAGCCTAGAGAATGGTTGTTTGCTCATTATGACCCACATAAAGAACCTTTCCAAAAAGCACGTTTTGTGCACAACAAAGAATGGAAGTTGTACGAAACAGGAGAGATCTATCATGTAAGTGTTGATCCACTAGAAAAAAATAAAATTTTAGAAAACGACTTAACACCCGAATTGAAAAAAATGATGGCAAGTTTTAAAGCAGTTTTTCCAAAAATGACAAATGTAGTGGAAGCAGTAGTTCCTAAAGTAAAAAAAGTTAAAAAGAAATCAGCAGACGACGATGATGAATAATTAAGTTGTATTTGCTAAATAAATCAAATATTCGTAAAATTTTAATCAATAAAAACAAACAAAAAAAGGTATGAAAAAGTTGGTAGTTGGGGTATTAAGCATTGTGCTATTTACTACTATTGGGTTTAGTCAAGTAATGATTAAAGCCGTAAAAATTGGCGATAAAATTGATGTAACCATTAATAAGAAGTTTTTTACGAGTTATATATTTTCTGAGTTTGAAAAGTATCCATTTTTTTTTCCAGTGAACGGGCCATCTGGTTCAGGAGTAACATCTATGCGTAATGGGGTTTGGCCGCACCATAGTTCTTTGTTTTTAGGTTGCGATAAATTAAATGGCGGCGACTATTGGAACAAAGAAATGGAAAGAGGTAGAATTGTTTCGGTAAGGGATGCCATTATAGAAAACAATGGTCCGAGAGTAGTGATTGAAAACGATTGTGTCTGGAAGCGTCCTGGTGCAGAATCACCTATTAAAGATTTTAGAAGAATTACTATTACAGTACCATCCCCTGAACAAATTCAAATTGATTTTGATGTTAAACTAGAAATGTTAACAGATGTAACCATTGAAAAAACAAACCACTCATTTTTCTCAGGCAGAATGGATGCATCCTTATGTGTTGAAAATGGTGGAACCATGATTGATGCAGATGGTGCGCAAGGAGAAAAAGCAACTTTTGGAAAACCATCTCCATGGATCGATTGTTTTGGTAAAAGAGGCAATAAAATTGAAGGGATGGCAATTATGCAACACCCTACAAATAACTGGTATCCTTCGCCTTGGTTTACGCGCGATTATGGATTTTTCTCTCCAACACCAATGTACTTCCCTCCAGACGATAAAAACACCTATATTAAAAAAGGAGAAGTAGTGCATTTAAAATATCGGGTACTAGTGCATAGCGGTACCAATGAAACAGCAAAAATTGCAGAAGCATTTGCTAAATATGCAGCTGAAAAATAATCAACAACTAAAATTAATCATAAGTAATAAAATAAAAAATGAAACGACGTAAATTTTTACAACAAACAATAACAACTGCAGCAGGTGCTATTTTCATGCCTACCATTGTTCCCTCCTCTGTTTTTGGCAAATCTGCTCCTAGTAATAAAATAGAAATCGTTTAGAATCTGCCAAGAAAAGGGTGATTGAAATGTACAAAAAGCAAACAGGTCAAGACAATTATGTAGACCCTAAAATGTACGACGATTATAGAGAGCTGTTATTGAATAAAGATATTGATGCTGTAGTAATTAGTACCCCAGACCATTGGCATGCAAGAGCAGCAATGGATGCGGCATTAGCAGGTAAACATATCTATTTGCAAAAACCAACTTCATTAACCATTGCAGAAGGACGTGCGCTAAGTAATTTGGTGCAAAAGTCTGGTGTGATTTTACAAGTGGGTACACAACAAAGAGGCTATCCTCAATTTAGAGTTGCTGCCGAATTAGTACGTAATGGAAGAATAGGAAAATTACACACGGTTAAAATTGGTATCTCAGCAGATCCATCAGGCCCAGTAGTTGGTGCAATGCCAGTGCCTAAAGGATTTAATTACGATATGTGGTTAGGATCTACACCGCTTGTGCCATACAACGAAATTGGGGTGCATTCTCAAGAAAAATTTGATCGTCCAGGTTGGATGCGTCGCGAACAATTTGGTGCAGGTATGATTACCGGTTGGGGTCAACACCATTACGATTCTGCCGCATGGGGAATGGACACAGAATATACAGGTCCCATTTCAGTGCAAGCCACAGCAGAATTTCCAAAGTCAGGTATTTACGATGTTCATGGAGATTTTATGGCCAAAGCAGAATATGCAAATGGCATCACCATGTACACCAGTGCAGTGTATCCAAACGGTATTCGTTACGAAGGAACTGAAGGATGGATTTTTGTTTCACGTGGCAACGAAAGAGTCACAGATTCTGATCCAATTGTTACAGACGATAGAAGCAAACCATTAGATGCAAGTGATCCTAAAATACTTACTTCGGTAATAGGAGAAAAAGAAATTCATTTATACAAAATAGATGAGCAACACACCAATTGGGTGGATTGTATTAAATCTGGTAAAGAGCCAATTTCTCCTATTGAAAAAGGACATAGAGCTTGTACTGTTTGTTTAATTACCCATATTGCAATGAAAGTTCCAGGAAAATTAAAATGGGATCCTAAAACAGAACGATTCACTAATAGCGAACTAGCAAATTCTATGTTGAGTAGGCCACAACGTGCACCTTATGGTACCAATTCTGTTGCGAAACATAAAGCTTGATTTTAATTATAGTATGAAATATATATTGCTTTCAACCATTGCTTTTTTCTTTGTGCTCAATCATGCACATAGTCAAGTGTTGGCTAGTGATTTTGTAAAAGAAAAATTAATTTATCAAAATACATTGGGATCAAAAGAGGCAGTGAAAGATTGGACAATGGAAGGCCCCGGTGTTACAGAATTTTCAGATGGCTGGATGCGAATGTATTCGCCTAAAGAAAAGTTCCACCATGTGTTTTGGTGTCCGAATGATTTTCCTGAAAGTTTTGTAGCAGAATGGGAAGCACAAAATCTAAAAACAGACGCAGGCTTGTGTATTATTTTTTTTGCAACTAAAGGCGCAAAAGGCGAGTCGATTTTTGATCCATCATTCCCTAAAAGAGACGGAACTTTTACGCAATACACCAAGAGCAATTTATTTAACTGCTACCATATTTCTTATTATGCCAATGGACGAGATAATCCGGGTAGAGAAATTTCGCATCTAAGAAAAAACAAAGGATTTAATATGGTGCAAGAGATAGAGCCAGGAATTCCATTGACTTCTACTGCAGTTCATAAATTGACCTTAATAAAAGACCACGCTAATATTGTAATGTTTGTAGACGAAAGAAAAATAATAGACTGGACAGACGATGGCAAAAAATATGGGCCGGTATTGCAAGACGGGAAGATGGGATTTCGTCAAATGGAATGGACCGATTTTAAGTATAGAAATTTTAAAGTTTGGTCAATTAAAAAATAGTAATGAGAAAGCAGCTTAATAGTATCATATTGGGGCCAATTTGTTTAGTAGCTAGTTTACTACTAACTAGTTGTGCAGGCAGGAAAATTGGCGACCCCATTCCCAAAGGAAATATAGCCATACCTACCACTCGATCTATTCATTTTAATAATCAATCAAAACTTCAAAAAGATATTATTTCTTTTTGGGCAAAAGGAAAAGTAGCCAACTGGAAAGACGGCGAAAAAATTGATTTAAAAAATCCAAGAACCGTATTGGGCTGCTTACTAGCAGGCGAAAGAATTCCAGAAATCAATGCCTATTTAATGAAGCAAAATGCAACTGGAAAAAATGGTTCTCGTTGGTTGCTGAATCCTAAGGGCGGATATGATTTTAATGCAATGGCATTTACGCCAGTATTGTATTTGTTTGGTAATAAACCAGCACTTTTATATCCAGCAACTAAGCAACATTTATTAGATCATATTCTAACAATTGAAGGTGCAGGGTTTACAAAAAAAGTACCCAATTTATGGTTTGATGATTCTGAGAATCATATTTTAATGGCAGAATCTGCCCGTTATTTAAAAAACCAATGGTTATTTGAAAATGGATTTCCATTGCCTAAATACGATAATAAAAATAATGGGGTAGAAAAAGGATTGACTGCATTTTTAAAAGAAATCATTGATTATGGTGTGTATGAATTTAATGCAGATCCATACTTAGGATATACCTATGCTTCTTTACTTAACTTGAATGAATTTACTACAGGTCCTATTAAGGAATACGCTACCCAAATACTAGACATGATCAACTGGCAATATGCTTTGAGCAGTTATCAATTCAAACATTTTCCACCCTATCGCCGCAGATTTAAAGACGCATTTAGCGAAGAATTATATTGCGATTATCATTCTGTTATGTTAATGATGTGGGCTAGCTTTTATAATGATTCTTTGAAAATTGATATCACACGTGGTAAGCACCAAGCACTATGGCCATCGATGCTAAGTTATCGTCCTTCAGATAAAGTAATGGAATGGACACTCAATAAACCCAATGCCTATTTTGTAAAGATGGGGCATGGTTATAATTCTTGCCCAGAAATAGTTTCAGGCGATAGATCTTATTTACTAACTGCAGGTGGTGCCAACCAAGGAAGGCCTTCACTAATTATGCCAAAACCTATTGTATTGTTTTTAAATGATAGTACGCGTGAATTGAGTCAAATATTTCATATGTATGGGCCAGGAAAAGATTTTATGAAATGGAATAACACTGGTGTGTATGAAGATTTTGCTTGTACAAAAGGAGCTGTTCGTATTCCTGATAATAAAAAAGCCATCTTGGTCTCTAATGATTGGCAACTATTTTCTATTACGGATAGTATTTTCTTAGCAACGTATTCCGAAAAAGAATTGGGCTTAATGGTAATTATAAGAGCAGCATCAGCAAAAAATGCGTTAGATAATATTTTAAAAAATAATGCAGATAAAAAATTATTACATACCCAATTCAAACATCCGAATGGAAATTTAATTGCGTATGATTTAGGTGCTTCAAAATATAGATGGGTAATAACAAAAATTAATAATACTGCTGTTGATAGATCCTTTGGTAAATGGCCATTTTTTGAAGGAAATATTGATGCAGTAAAAAAATAAAATGCTATAATGGGGTATGCGCAGAAAATATTTTTTCAATTAGTACTATTTTGCTGTTTACAGCCAATAATACTATGCGCTCAGGATTGGAAACCAGTTCCAGGAAATATTATGACCAAATGGGCTGCTGATGTAACACCCGAAAATGTTTGGAAAGAATATCCCCGACCACAAATGGTTAGAAAAGATTGGCTCAATTTAAATGGTCTTTGGGATTTTGCTATTGTATCAGAAATTATTAATCAACCAACTAAACAATACAACAAAAAAATCCTTGTTCCTTTTTGTGTTGAATCGGCACTTTCTGGTATTAAAGAAACCATTAGGGGAAATCAGCAATTGCATTATAGGCGTATGTTTTCAGTTCCATCTAATTGGACTGGCAAGCAGTTATTATTACATTTTGAAGCCGTTGATTATGAAACAAAACTTTGGGTGGATGGAAAATTTGTAGGAGAACACAAAGGTGGTTACGACCATTTTCAGTTTAATATAGCGCCGTTTTTAAATAAAAACACTACCCATGAAATTAGCTTGCTAGTTTGGGATCCTACCAACGAAGGGTTTCAGCCAATAGGCAAACAATCGCTACCAGAAATTAGAAATATAACGAAGTACACCGCAACAAGTGGTATCTGGCAAACAGTTTGGCTAGAGCCTGTTAATAATGAATCTATAGAAAGTATTAAAATCATTCCAAATGTAGACGAGTCAAATATTTCTTTAAATATTCAACAACTTGAATCCAATTTAAAAAATCAGGTACGTATTCAGGTATTTGAAAAAGGGAAAGAAATTGTATCAGGCATTCATACTTTAGAGAACACGATTAAAATAAAAATTCCGCAAGCAAAATTATGGAGTCCTGAAAATCCTTTTTTATATGATATAAAATTAAGTGTAATTAAAGACGGAAAAATTGTTGATAGACTAACTAGTTATTTTGGGATGCGCAAAATTTCTATGGCTCGTGATGCAGCTGGTTTCATGCGCATACTTTTAAACAATAAACCCATTTATCAATTAGGTCCTTTAGACCAAGGCTATTGGCCCGACGGAATACTTACACCAGCATCAGATCAAGCTTTAAAATACGATATCGAATACCTTAAAAGTATTGGTGCAAATATGGACCGCATGCACATGAAAGTTCAACCTGAGCGTTGGTATTATCATTGCGACCAATTGGGGATTTTAGTTTGGCAAGACATGGTGAGTCCTTCAAAATTTTTAGACTCAATCAATAGCGTAAAATTGTTGCCAGTAGAAATGGAACATGAAAAAATGATAGAACAGTTGTATAACCATCCTTCTATTATTCAGTGGGTATTGTTTAATGAAAATTGGGGTCAATACGATACAGAAAGATTAACAGCCAAAATTAAAAAGAAAGACCCTACTAGGTTAATTACCAATGCCAGTGGATGGAATGATATGCAAGTAGGGGATATTCGTGACTTTCATGATTATACAATTTGTCCAGCAATTGCAATCGTGCCTAAAACCTATCAACGTGCAATGGTATTAGGCGAAGCAGGTGGAATAGACTTGTTAGTAAAAGAACACCTTTGGACGCCAAACCTAGCACCCAATTTAAAAACAGATTGGTCAATTGATTTTAAAAAAGGATCAGTTAATTCTGTAAGCGAGTTTGAAGAAAAGTATAATTATTTATTCAACAATATTTTACTATTAAAAAATCATGGATTAAATGCGGTGGTATATACGCAAATAAGCGATGTAGAAGATGAAATAAGTGGATGGATGACGTATGATAGAAAAATCAGTAAGTTACCTACAAGCCAATTTGCAGCAATCCATAAAAAATTCTATGAGCCTTTATTGATAGGAAAATTTATTATCCCGCTTTCAACGGATCAACCACAGCGATGGAACTATCGTTTTAAAGAGCCTGCTAATGATTGGTATAAGGCCAATTACTTGGAGGATTTCTTAAAAGGAGTAGGGCCTTTTTCAATGCCGGTTGTAAATAATTCAACTACAAATACAAAATTGAATCAATCTGTTTTATTTCTTCAGAAAGATTTTCAATTGTCTCATATCCCATTAAAAATATCAGTATTATCTGCAAATAATGGCATTGCAGAAATTTATATTAATGGAGTGTATATTATGCAATTAAATAATTTTATAAAGAAAGATGCAGAGGTTAAAATATCTGAAGCATTCATACCAGAAAAAGTAATGAAACTGCTTAGGGTAGGAGAGAATAAAGTTTCAATAAAATTTAAATTTAATGTGAATGGGGTTCCAATCAATTACGTTGATTTTGGTATGAAAGCTTATTAGAATACAGTATTAAAAAATATTTGATAAAAATTGTATGAAAAAACTTTTGAATAGTTTTAAAAATAGCAATTGTTTTTTTACAATTTGTTTTTTGCTGTTTTGTGCTTTTTGGGGAAGTGCTCAAAACAATCATCCGTCTACACAAAAAAAATCAAATATTCATGCTACAATTGGTCCAAATATTATTTTTATTCTAGCAGATGATTTGGGATATGGCGATGTTTCATGTTATAATCAATTGTCGAAAATTCCTACACCCAATATTGACAGCTTAGCAAAACAGGGAATGCGATTTACAGATGCGCATGCCCCATCGTCGGTATGTACGCCAACACGATATGCTATTCTTACTGGTAGGTATGCTTGGAGAGCAATGAAACAAGGTGTATTAAAGCCCTGGGATGCGCCACTAATTGCTGTTAATCGGCTTACAGTAGGTGCTATGTTGCAGCAAAATGGATATACCACAGGTATTATTGGTAAATGGCATCTAGGCATTAATTGGCCAACTAAAAATGGGTCAGTAGCTGAGAGTTCCAATAATCGTTTAAGTAATGTGAATTTTAGTTTACCCATTATAGATGGTCCAATTTCACGTGGCTTTAATTATTTTTTTGGAATGGATGCGCCAAATTTTCCACCATATTGTTTTATTGAAAATGATCGAACTATCGGTTTGCCAAATGTAATAGATGATGGGCCCTTGGCGCAGTTTATTCATCCAGGACCAATGTTGCCTAATTGGAATCTCACAAATATTCTACCAGAACTTACTACACATGCTGTGAGTTGGATTGAGGAAAAATCAAAAACAAAGCAACCTTTTTTCTTGTATTTAGCTCTTACCTCTCCGCATAATCCAATTGTACCTACGGACGATTTTATTGGAAAATCTAAAGCAGGACGCTATGGAGATTTTGTTTGCCAAACAGATTTCACAGTGGGTGAAGTTATGAAGGCCGTAAAACGTGCAGGTATTGAAAATAACACACTGATTATTTTTACCAGTGATAATGGTCCTGAAATTTTAGAAATCAAACCAGGTGCTTACGATAGAGTCCTAGATTACCAACATTATAGTATGGGTGAATTGCGAGGTGTAAAACGCGATACCTGGGAAGGCGGTCACAGAGTGCCTTTTATTGCCACTTGGCCTGGAAAAATAAAACCATCAATAACGAGTAATGAAATTATTTGTCATGTAGACTTTATGGCAACAGTTGCTGCAATGACTGGAATTAAATTGCCAGAAAATGCTGCAGAAGATAGTTATAATTTATTGCCTATGTTATTGGGTGAAAAATATGTTTCACCTATTCGGGAAGCAACTGTTCACAATAGCGCCAAAGGAAGTTTGGCTATCCGGCAAGGTGATTGGGTATTCATTGACAATGCTAGTGGAAACGATAAAGGCCCAAAAGGGGAACCGCAATGGTTTAAAGACCAACGTGCATATAAAGACCATTCTTTTTCAGGTGAATTGTTTAATTTAAAAGATGATATATCAGAACACTATAATTATTTTTCGGAGCGGCCAGAATTGGTAGATAGTTTAAAGAATTTGTTAGAGCAATATAAAGCAAATGGAAGAAGTACGCCAGGGGCGAAACAGAAGAATGATTTGTTGGTAGAAAAATCAGCTAAAAAAATAAAATCAAATAGATTGTAAATGATTTAAAATAGGGAAAGATTATTTTTTATTAATTGAACTTACAATTGAATAAAACAGACTTAAATAAATAATATCATGCTACACCAAAAACTGATTAAGTATACTGTGTCAATTTTAATATTGCTAGCATGTACGCAATTGCATGCCCAACAAAAGCCTAATATTTTAATTATTATGTCGGATGAACTATCGGCAGAATCAATGAGTGCTAATTTGGGAAGCAAATATTTAAAAACACCCAATATGGATTATTTGGCAAAAAACGGGGTAAGCTTTACCAATGCATACTGTGCTAATCCATTGTGTATTCCTTCGCGCAGTTCCTTATTTACAGGACGTTATCCGCATGAAATGGGTATTCAATCAAATGCAGAAAAAAACAATGATCCAATTGAGTTTCCTACCATGGGAACAATTTTTAAAAATGCAGGATATGAAACCGGCTATGTAGGAAAATGGCATTTGCCCTATGTTAGAGTGGAGCCTGAAACACATGGTTTTAATTATCTGCCAAATAAAAAAGGCAATGGAGACGATAGTTTGTCACCTATTTTAGCAACAGAATTTTTAAATACAAAACGTACCAATCCTTTTTTATTAGTGGTGTCTTTTATGAATCCACACAATATTTGTCAGTGGGCTAGGGGCGATAAATTACCCGATGGTCCTATTGGTACGCCACCTCCTGCAGACCAGTGCCCACCGCTAAGACCTAATTCGAAACCATCAAAAAATGAAACAGATATAATGCAATTAATGCGTACTTCTTTTCAAGCAAGTGATGCATTTCCTGTAGGTGATTTTTCGGATGATAAATGGCGACAATATATTTGGGCCTATTATCGACTGATTGAAAAAGTAGATGCTGAAATAGGAAAAGTTCTAGACGCATTGCGTGCTTCTGGGCAAGATAAAAATACTTTGATTGTATTCACTGCCGACCACGGCGATTGCCAAGGTGCGCACCGCTGGAACCAAAAAACAGTTTTTTATGAAGAAGCGGCTAAAGTGCCTTTCATTTTTAATTACAATGGACTCAATCCAGCTAAATCAAATGCCCTAATTCAAACAGGAACCGATTTGATGCCCAGTTTGTGTGAGTTTGCTGGAATACCATTGCCCAATAAAACACGTGGTATTGGTTTGAAGAAAATTCTAACAGGTGCAGCAACAACAATAGATCGCAAATTTGTAGTGGTATCGGATCATTTGGTGCAAGGCGCTGCAGTGAATGGTAAAATTCCAATGCCTGAAGGACGCATGATACGTAACCAACAATTTAAATATTGGATCTACAACGAAGGAATGCAAAGAGAAACTTTGTACGATATTAAAAACGATCCCTACGAATTAGTGAATTTGGCGAATGACCCAAAATACCAAACCGCATTAAAAGATTGTAGAGCACAATTAATGGAATGGGCTGTAAAAAATAAGGATCCTTATATAAACAACTTGGTTAAATAATTACCACTATGAAATTGAATCAACATTTTAGAAAAATATTCGTTGTATTTTTTTTATTGATTGCATCTGTTTTGCAAGCGCAAAAAAAACCAAATGTAATTATCATTTATTCCGATGACCAAGGTGCTATCGATTTAAATTGTTATGGGTCGAAAGATTTAGTAACGCCTAATATTGACAAACTCGCAAAGAGTGGTACGATGTTTACGCAGTTTTATGCGTCTCCTGTTTGTTCTCCTTCTAGGGCATCATTACTTACAGGTCTTACGCCGCAGCGCGCAGGTTTAGCTGGAAATGCTTCTGAAGCCAATGATGCAGTTGGTATGCCTGGCGATCGATACACCATGGCCGAAATGTTTAAAGGCGCAGGTTACCAAACAGCACATATAGGTAAATGGCATTTGGGTTATAAACCAGAGATGAGCCCGAATGCACAAGGCTTCGATTATTCTTTCGGACATATGGTTGGTTGCATTGATAATTATTCGCATTTTTTTTATTGGGCAGGACCTAATAAACACGATTTGTATCGCAATGGAAAAGAAGTGTTTTATCCTGGTGAATATTTTCCTGATTTAATGCTAAAAGAAGCAGGTCAATTTATGGAGAAGAATAAACAAAATCCATTCTTCTTATATTTTGCTATTAATATGCCGCACTATCCCTACCAAGGAGATCCTAAATGGTTGGAATATTACAGAGCCAAAGGCGTTACTTATCCTAGAGATTTATATGCGGCATTTTTGTCTACGCTAGATGATAAAATTGGTTTGTTATTAAAAAAAGTAAAAGACTTAGGCCTTTCAGAAAACACCATCATTATTTTTCAATCAGACAATGGCTATTCTACCGAAGAACGCGCACATTTTGGTGGAGGTAGTGCTGGTATTTATCGTGGTGCAAAAGCTTGTTTATTTGAAGGAGGCATACGAGTGCCATCAATGATAAGTTGGCCTGGAAAAATACCATCTAACCAAGTACGTGATCAGTTTTCTGTAAATACCGATTGGTTTCCTACACTAGCAGAATTGTGTAAAATAAAAGTAGATAACAATAATTTAGATGGAAAGAGTTTAATGCCCGTTATTAAAAATTCAACCACTGCCACAGCCCATCTAGATGGTTATTGCTGGGGTTTTAAAAAGATGTGGGTTGCTAGAAAAGGCAAATGGAAATTATTAGGGAATCCTGTAGACACTAGTAATAAAGGAGAATTAACCGATAACGACACCTTGTTTTTAGTTGACCTAGAGAGTGATCCATCAGAAAAAATAAATCTCGCTACAAAATATCCGGAAATTGTTTTAGCACTAAAAAAACAATACCAAGAATGGGAAAGTCATAATAAACAAAAGTAATGTAGTAGTTAAGAGGGAGAAGAAATAAATCAATCAATCAATCAATAGTTAAATAATAGAATAATAAAAACCTATGCTACGATTTTTTAAAATAAGCATGTTTGTTGGTTTAAGTTTGTTTGGCTTGATGGCCTTTCGTACTTTTTCAGACAAACCCAAACCGAAGCCTAATTTTATTTTCATTTTAACCGATGATTTAGGATGGACGAGCAGTTCGCTTTTAATGAATAATAAAATCCCTAATTCTAAAAGTGATTTTTACGAAACACCACAGATTGAAAAATTAGCGTCGAAGGGAATGCGTTTTTCAAATGGCTATGCGCCATGTGCTTTGTGTTGCCCTACTAGGCGTAGTATTCAGTTTGGTCAAACTCCTGCGCGTCAGGGTGATTTATTGTTTAAAGAAAATTATCATCCAGACTTTAAAAAAGTAACTTCTATTCCACAGTTGCTAAAATCAATTTCTCCCGATTATAGAGCGGCACATTATGGCAAATGGGATTTAAGAGCCGATCTTTTTCCAGAAGAAATTGGTTACGACGAAAGTGATGGTAATACAGGTAATTCTAATGGCGATATGAATTCTACCAAAGACACAAAATGGACGGATTTGTTTTTAAACAATGATCCTAAGAGAATTGAAACAATTACTGCTCGTGCACTCAATTTTATGCGTAGGCAAGTAAAATCGGGACATCCATTTTATATGCAAGTATCGCACTATGCTACACATGTTGATTTTCAAACCAAGGAAAAAACCTACGAGAAATACCAACAAAAAAAGAAGGGAGAAATACATGACAATGCCGGTTTTGCAGGTATGTTAGAAGATTTAGACACAGGTATTGGAAAAATAATGGATCAAATTGATTCGCTAGGCATTGCCGATCATACCTACCTTATTTTAATGGCAGATAATGGAGCCGTTGAATTTATTCCACCTGTTAAAAACAAATTCGATCATCCATCTAGTTTTGCAAAGCATACCAATAGTTATCCGCTACGTGGTGGAAAATGGACTTTATACGAAGGGGGAATTCGCGTACCATTCATTGTAATAGGCCCGGGTATTCAGTCAGGTTCGCAGTGCGATGTGCCTGTAACTGGTTGGGATATTTTACCTACACTTAGTAGCCTTGCAGGTAATACTAAACCATTGCCTCCAAATTTAGATGGCACTAGTTTTAAACTCTTATTAGAAAAAGGGAATACTTCAAATTACAAACGAGTGGATGATGCATTGATTTTTCATTATTTTGGCAAACCACATTCTGCGATTAGATTGGGGGATTATAAGTTAATTAAGTTTTGGAATTTGAAAAAAACAGAACTCTATAATTTAAAAGATGATTTGGGTGAATTAAATGATTTATCAAAAACACAACCCGAAAAATTAAAAGAATTAGATACAAGGTTGATGGCCTATTTAGAAAAAGTACACGCAGAAATTTTATATCCACCAAAAAACGGAAAACTAAAATCAAAAAACAAAGAGTCCGACGATTAATTCGATTCAATAATATTCTTTATAATAAATTAAATTTTTATGAAATCAATTTTTTCCATTTTAACCATTCTTATATTTCTATCAAATAGTAATGCGCAAAGCATTCCTCGCCCTGAATATCCACGTCCACAGTTTGAAAGAACCGACTGGGTAAATTTAAATGGCGAATGGTCTTATACTTTTGATTTTGGAAAATCAGGACTGCAACATAATTTCCAAAAATCAACAGGTTTTAAAGACAAAATAATAGTTCCTTTTTGCCCAGAGAGTAAATTGTCTGGCATAGGTTATACAGATTTTATTGATGCCATGTGGTATCAAAGAAGTTTAACAATTCCAAAAGCTTGGGATGGTAAAAAGTATATCCTACATTTTGGTGGGGTAGATTACCAAAGCGCTTTATATATAGATGGTGTATTGGTTGGCCGACATTTTGGAGGCACTGTTTCCTTTAGTTATGATATTACAAAATTTGTTACTGCAGGCAATACGCATAATTTAGTGTTATCGGTTATTGATGATGTACGTTCTAAACACCAACCAGCAGGAAAGCAATGCCTGGCTTTAAATTCAGAAGGTTGTAATTATACGCGTACAACAGGTATTTGGCAAACAGTTTGGATGGAAGCCGTTGCGCAAAATGGTATTAAAGATTGCTATGTGGTGCCAGATTTAGACAATAGTAAATTTAGTTTTCAGCCGCAATTTTATAGTGTAGAGCGCGGTATGAAATTCAAGGTTAAAATATTAGATGGTAATAAAGTAGTTGCACAACAAGAAATAATAGCTGGCGATAATATTGCCAATAGTATTGCTATTCCTAAACCCAAAACATGGTCTCCTGAATCTCCTTTTTTATATGATGTAGTGTATCAAGTAATTGATAAAAATAATACAGTAACCGATGAAGTCAAAGGGTATGCTGGAATGCGCAAAATTCATATTGAAGGGAATAAAATTTTCTTAAACAATC
>JAPLEL010000251.1:1150-2136 GCA_026391415.1 Bacteroidota bacterium | reverse complement strand
ACTATCCACATACTCCAGCATTCATCTTAGGTGTTAATATTAACTTTTAAATAAAAAATTAAATGGTGTATATGAAAAAAATAAATAATCAAATTAAACTTATAGCTGGCATATTTCTAATGATATGTGTCGCAGCTTGTAGTAAAAGCTTCTTAGACAAGCCACCAATTGGTACTTTAGCGACCAATGTTGTTGCCAGTGAAGCTGGTGTACAAGGCTTATTAATAGGTGCCTACTCTTTAGTGGACGGTGAAGGTGCATCTGGAGACGGTTTCGCCTCTGGTGCTTCTAACTGGATCTTTGGAGGAGTTACTGGTGATGATGCTTACAAAGGATCTGATCCAACAGACGTAGCAGATGCTGCTCCAATGGAAACATGGGGAGACAACTTATTGCCTACGAATGGTGCCATTCCTCAAAAATGGAAATTAAACTATGCGGGTATTCAACGTTGTAATGACGTGATCAATACTTTAAAAGCAACCACTACTATTAGTGCGGATAAAGCAACAAAAATTACTGCGCAAGCACGTTTTTTAAGAGCTTATTTCCACATGGACTTGAAAAAAATCTTCGGTAACATTGTTTATGCCGATGAGAAAGTAGGTCCAACTAACTTAGAGGTTACTAATACAGTAGATGCATGGCCTGGTATTATGGCTGATTTAGATGCTGCTGTAGCTGGTTTACCAGATACATGGTCTGAAATAGGTCGTGCTAACGTTTGGGCTGCTAAAGCCATGAAAGCAAAAGCTTTAATGTTCCAAAATAAATTAGCAGACGCTTATCCAATTTTGAAAGACGTAATTGCCAATGGTAAAACTGCAGGCGGAGCAAAATATGCTTTGAATGTAAACTACTTCTCTAACTTCAACCCTGCTCAAAAGAACAGTGCTGAATCTGTATTTGCTGCGCAAACTTCAGTTCAAGACGGTTCTTCAGTAGATTGGGGTGGAGATCCAAATGGTAACTATGGTGATATCTTG
>JAPLEL010000251.1:0-1040 GCA_026391415.1 Bacteroidota bacterium | reverse complement strand
TACAGGTGGTCCAGGTGCTTGTTGCGGATTTTACAATCCTTCTCAAGACTTAGCCAATGCATTCAAAACAGATGCTGTTGGTTTGCCATTACTTAATTCTTACTACTTAGGAGACAATGTTAGTGCTCAAAAAGGTACTAAATACACTGGTAACTTAGATCCAAGAATTGACTGGACCATGGGTAGACCAGGTATCCCTTATTTAGATTGGGGTTTACATCCAGGTGGAGATTGGATCAGAAATCCGGACAATGATGGTTTATTTAGCCCACTTAAGAATGTATATGCTGAATCTCAAAAAGGGGCATTTACAGATCAAGGAAGTTCTTATTGGGCGCCATCTGAATTGGTTGCGAACAACGTAAACATCATTCGTTTTGCTGATGTGATCTTATGGGCTGCTGAGTGTGCTGCTGATGCAGGTGACTTAGCTGCTGCCACTACTTATGTAAACCAAATTCGTACAAGAGCTAAGAACTCAGCATATGTTCAAAAAGATGCTGCTGGAAAATCTGCTGCCTACAATGCTGCAACTGCTTCTTTTGCTGCAGGTGTAAATGCAGATTCTTATAAAATTGGCACTTATGCTACCTTCGCCGACAAAACAACTGCAGTAGCAGCTGTACGTATGGAAAGAAGATTAGAATTAGCCATGGAAGGACATCGTTTCTTCGATCTAGTTAGATATGGTATTGCTGCTTCAACCATCAATACTTATATAGCTAGAGAAGTATTAAGACCTTTGAAAAAAGGTGCTATCTTCAAAGCCGGTAAACATGAGATTATGCCAATTCCACAAGGTGAAATGGACAACTTAAACACTGGTGGAAAAATTAGATTAAAACAAAATCCTGGGTATTAATAATTAATATTTAATATTTAATTTTGAAAGAGATAAGGGAAACCTTATCTCTTTTTTTTTAGTATATTTAAGCTTATTGAAAACCTGATTTATGATCAAAATACCTGCTAGTATTACTTATTTGATGGCGGCGGCCTTTGTTCTATTTTGTATGAATGCTTGTAAAAACAAAGCCGTT
>JAPLEL010000241.1:7083-8877 GCA_026391415.1 Bacteroidota bacterium | reverse complement strand
TCTTTGGAATGGAGGGTGTAAAACAAGGTTTAATGACGGGTCGTGGAAGGGTAGTACTTCGTGGTAAATGCCATGTAGATACAAAAGCTTCAGGCCGTGAACAAATTGTAATTACTGAAGTTCCTTATCAAGTTAATCGCGACAATTTAACAGATAGAATTGGTCAATTAGTTAATGAAAAAGTTGTTGAAGGAATATCAAACGTAAATAACGAAAGTAATAATCGTGAAGGCACTCGTATTGTAATTGATTTGAAAAAAGATGTTATTGCGCAAGTAATCATTAATCAAATTTACAAGTACACCGAACTTCAAACAAGTTATGGTATTAATAATGTAGTGATTAGTAAAGGACGTCCTAAAATCATGAATCTCAAAGAACTAATTGTAGAGTTCATTGAATTTAGAATGGAAGTAGTTATTCGTAGGGCTAAATTTGAATTACGTAAAGCAGAAGAACGTGCGCATATTTTAGAAGGATATTTAAAAGCGCTCGATCATTTAGACGAAGTAATTGCTTTAATAAGAAGTAGTAGAACACCAGATGAAGCAAAAGACGCTTTGATGCTAAAGAGCCAATCAGAAAATTGGTACCTCAACAATAGCATGTTCCAAGACTTAACCGACGACTTGTACAAACAAGCACAAGGTTTATCTGAAATACAAGCAAAAGCCATACTGGAACTACGTTTGCAACGTTTAACAGGTATGGAACGCGACAAAATTGTAGATGAATTTAACGGTTTAATTTTAACCATCAAAGGACTCAAAGAATTGTTGGGCAGTGAATTTTTACGATTCGAATTAATTAAAACTGAATTATTAGAAGTTAAGGAAAAATTTGGCGATAAACGTAGAAGTGATATTCAATACTTAGCAGATGAAATGCGTATTGAAGATTTAATTGAAGATGAAGATGTGATTATTACCATTTCACATTTAGGATATATTAAAAGAACTTCTGCTACTGAATACCGTCAACAACGTCGTGGTGGAAGAGGAGCAGTAGGTTCAAAAACAAGAGAAGAAGATTATGTAGAACATTTGTTTGTTGCATCTACACATGATACAATGATGTTCTTTACCGAAAAAGGAAGGTGTTATTGGTTGCGTGTGTATGAAATTCCAGAAGGCGAAAAACAAAGTAAGGGCCGTGCTATTCAAAACCTAATTCAATTACCAGGTGATGATAAAGTAAAAGCCATCATTGAGGTTAAAAAATTAGACGACAAAGAATTTGTACAAAGCCATTATATCGTTTTATGTACTAAAAAAGGGGTAATTAAGAAAACATCTTTAGAAGATTTTAGTCGCATAAGAAGTACCGGTGTAAATGCCATCACAATTGTTGAAGGCGATGAATTACTAGAAGCTAAAATGACCGATGGTAGTTCAGAAATAATGCTAGCGCTAAAAAGTGGCCGAGCTATTCGTTTCGAAGAAACCAAAGTCCGCTCAACTGGTAGAGGTGCTATTGGTGTAACAGGAATTGAAGTTGACGACGAAAAAGACGAAGTAATTGGAATGATTTGCGTAAATAAAGCCGACGAAACCAGAACCATTTTAGTAGTAAGTGAAAAAGGTTTTGGAAAAAGAACCGCTATTGACGAATATCGTATTACCAATCGTGGAGGTAAAGGTGTTAAAACAATTAATGTTACTGAAAAAACAGGAAGCCTTGTAGGAATTTTATACGTAACAGAAAAAGAAGACCTTATTATTACCTGTAAATCTGGTGTAACTATTAGAACTGGTATTAAAGATATTAGAGCTGCTGGTAGAGCTACACAAGGGG
>JAPLEL010000241.1:0-7046 GCA_026391415.1 Bacteroidota bacterium | reverse complement strand
TGAAATTGATTCGTTTAGACGATGGCGATGAAATAGCAGCCATATCTCATATTGAAGACCAAGATGATGAAGTGATAGAAGCCGTTTTAGAAGATGGTGCAATAGTTGAAGGATCAGATGAATTAGAAATAACTGATACTTCAGCAGATTCCGATGCGCCTAATAATGAAACAGAAAATTTAGATACAGACACTCAACCAACTGAAAATCAATAATAAAACATCTTTTATGAAGAAGATTCTCTTGCTTTCTATGATTGCTATTTTAGCAATTGGAACCAAAGCGCAAGATTTTAAAAAAGTTAATACCGCCGTTTTAATCAATAAAATGGGCGATGCTAAAACAGAAATTGATAAATTATCAATTGACCCAAAAGCGCTTGGAAAAGCAGAGTATTGGTATTTTAGGTCTAAAATCTATGCAGCTTTAATAAAGGATGCAGACGCTAACAAAAAATACCCAACATTAATTACCGATGTAGCAAACGCCATTAAAAAATTGATTGAATTGGACCAAAATTTTACATTGTTAAAGGAGCGTAGTTCAGATGCAATTTTTGATATGTATTCTTATGGTTTTAATAATGGAATTAGAACTTTTAACGATAAAAAATGGGATTCTGCCTCTTATTATTTTGAATATGCAGTTACTTATAGCGATGTGTTATTTCAAAATAAGCTAACCAAAGACACCAAAATGTCTTTTGATACAACTTCAATATTATATGCAGGTTACTCAGCACAAAATGCTACTAAAGCAGCTTTAGCTTGCAAATATTATGCCCGTCTTGCTGATGCAAAAGTTAGTACAGATGGATATGTTGATATTTATAAGTATTTAATTATCAATTTAATGAATGATAAAAAAGAAGAAGATTTTAATAAATACCTTGGGATAGCTAGGGTTGCATTTCCAAAAGAAAACTGGGGTGATTATGAAGTGGAATATATTGATAGAAACTTCAGTTTAGATCAAAAAATTAGTTATTTTAACAAAGCTGATGCAGCAGGTACAATGACAGAAATGCAATACCTACAGTTTGGTGAAATTTTCATTAATGTTAAACGTGATGCAAAAGAAAAAACAAAATACGATAGCACTCAATTAGATGCTTTTGAAAAAAAGGGTATAGAAGCTTACAAAAAAGCATTTACAAAGAACCCAGAAAATGCTATTGCATCTTATAATATTGGTGTAATCTATTACAATAATTTTGGCTTAGTAGATGATCAAATTGCTGATAATATCAAATCACTACAAAAAATCAACAGTACTAAACCAGTTGAGAAGGATCCAAAGAAAAAAGCAGCATTAGATGCCAAATTTAAATTAATGATTGATCCAATCTTAAAAGCAAACCAAGATTTAGAAAAACCAATCAATGACAACTTAGACAATGCAATAGAGTGGTTAGAGAAAACATTTGCAATTGAGAATGCCAAAAAAGAGAGAAATTCAACTGATAAAAGCATTAGCAATAAATCTGTAGACTTTTTAGCCAATATGTTTCAATACAAACGCGATAGATTACGTGGAAAAGATAACAAAGCTTTTGATGCATACGATGCTAAATACAAGCAGTACGATGTATTACATGGTAAATTCTAAGTAGTATTAATATAATAGAAACAATACTAGACCGCCTCAATAAGTTGAGGCGGTTTTATTTTGGATAAATAGGAGTATCTATTGGTAGACACTACAAATTCTTTCATCGTTACTAAATACTTCAAAATGCATCAAATATTACACATCTTAATTCATACATTTAAATTCATTCAAACTCTACTTAACATAATATTAATTATAAGCTATTTGTATCTAGAATTAATACTAAACTATATAGATAATAATAAACCGATGATGTGTTCATATTGGTACAATAGTAAATTGTTACAATGAATCAATCAAATGCCTTGTGAGAAGATTCCAAACTAATTATATATTTCTCTGCCTATCAATTTAGATTTGACTTAATTTTCCATAAAATTTATTGGATGTTAGCGCGAAGAAAATTTTTACAATTAGGGTCCTTAGGATTATCAGCCATATCATTTTCAAGTTTTAAATCGAAGCCATCAGTTCGTAAGCCTATAGTTATATCAACCTGGGGCGAAGGAATTTTAGCCAATAAAGCGGCTTGGAACGTTTTAAAATCTGGTGGACGTGCTTTAGATGCTGTTGAGCAAGGTGTAATGGTTACTGAAGCTTCTCAAAACTGCTGTGTAGGTTTAGGCGCAAATCCAGATCGTGATGGGTTTGTAACCTTAGATGCTTCAATAATGGACGAAAATGCAAATTGTGGTAGCGTTGCTTCTATAGAAAGAATCAAACATCCTATATCTGTTGCACGAAAAGTAATGGAAAAAACCCCACATGTAATGCTGGTTGGTATTGGTGCCCAACAATTTGCTGTAGCCCAAGGATTTCCGCTAGAACCACAAAAACTATCAGAAGTTGCACAAAAAGCGTATGATAATTGGCTTATTAATAGCCAATATAAACCAGTCATTAATATAGAAAGTTCAACAAATCAAACAGCATTTGCCCCTAAAAAATTAGAAAATGGCAACTGGAACCACGATACCATTGGCATGATAGCTATGGACGCCAACGGTAATTTAAGCGGTTCTTGTACTACTAGTGGTATGGGCTTTAAAATGCGCGGCAGACTAG
This sequence comes from Bacteroidota bacterium, assembly GCA_026391415.1. Taxonomy (GTDB): domain Bacteria; phylum Bacteroidota; class Bacteroidia; order Chitinophagales; family Chitinophagaceae; genus Sediminibacterium. The sequence continues at coordinate 4,370 of JAPLEL010000241.1, read as the reverse complement.
GAGACTCCCCTATTATTGGCGCGGGTTTATTTGTAGATAATGAAATTGGCGCTGCAACAGCCACCGGACAAGGCGAAGATGTGATTAGAATTTGTGGTGCTCATTTGGTGGTTGAATTAATGCGTCAAGGATTGTCTCCAGAGAATGCCTGTAAAAAAGCCGTAGAAAGAATTATAAAAATTAAAGGTGCTGCAGCTAAAGACATTCAAGTTGGATTTATAGCCATCAATAAACAAGGTGAATATGGTGGATATTGTATTCAAAAAGGATTTAATTTTGCTGTTTGTTATGCCGATGACAAGAATTTTATGGTACCCGGAAAATATATAATTTAATGAGCGCTGTTTTAGAAATAGCTGTTTTTAATATTGAATCTGCCCTATTAGCGGCAAATTCTGGAGCAGATAGATTAGAATTATGCGAGAATCCTTTAGAAGGAGGTACTACCCCATCCTATGGATTTTTGAAGCATATTGCAGAACAAATTTCCATTCCAGTATTTCCAATTATACGACCTAGAGGTGGAGATTTTTTATATTCAGACGCTGAATTTAAACAGATTTGCTACGATATTGAACTATGTAAAGACCTAGGTTTTAAAGGAGTAGTGAGTGGTGTTATATTAGCTAATGGACAAGTAGATTATAAAAGAACCAAAGAAATGGTTTCTTTAGCAGGAAACATGCAGTTTACTTTTCATCGTGCTTTTGATAGAACGATTGATCCATTAAAAGCATTAGTAACCATTATTGAAACAGGTGCACATAGAATATTAACAAGTGGTCAAGTACCTAATGCATTTGATGGAAAAGATTTGATAAAACAATTAGTGGAAATAGCAGCAAATAATATTATCATTTTACCTGGCAGTGGCGTAAGAGCTAGTAATATCAAAGATCTTCAAGCATTTACAGGCGCAAAAGAATTGCATTCGTCTGCTAGAATAAGTGTGAACTCTTCAATGAAATATCAACCCATTTCAATGAATGAAAATATGAAGAATACCTATGTTGATGCTGCTGAAATTATAGCAATGAAAGAAAATTTGCAATAATCTAACAACAAAAAAGCCGTAACAAGAAATGATCTTATTACGGCTTAACTTTTTTATATATCCACTAATTAATAAAGCATCCTAACTTTTATGGTTTCCTTCACTTTCTTTAATAATTCAACTGCTTGATTCGATAATTTTTTGTCTACATCCAATACCACATAGCCAATTTCGTCATTGGTTTTTAAGTATTGCCCAACAATATTAATACCGTGCTTTGATAGTTCTGTATTAATAGCACTCAAAACACCTGGTTTGTTATTGTGTATATGAAGTATACGATGAGCACCATCTACAGGTGGCAATCCAATTGCAGGAACCGTATGTGAACCATTCGTGATGCCTCTTTCTAAAAATTGAAACATTTTAATACTCACGTCTTCACCAATATTTTGTTGTGCTTCTTCGGTTGATCCACCAATATGTGGGGTTAGAATTACATTAGATAAGCCTTGTAATGGCGATTCAAAACTATCTCCATTCTTTTCTGGCTCCCAAGGAAATACATCAATGGCTGCGCCACCCAAATGTTGTTCTTTTAATGCCACACTTAAGGCATTTAAGTCAACCACTTCACCCCTGGCATAATTCAACAAAATAGCCCCTTTTTTAAAGAACTTTAAATTGGTTTTATTGATTAAATTTTTGGTTTGAGCTGTTTCTGGAATATGTAAAGACACCAAGTCTGACTGACCCAATAGTTCTTTCATATTTTTGGCGGAAACTGCATTACCCAATGGTAATTTTGTTTCTGTATCATAAAAAACAACCTTCATTCCTAGGGCTTCTGCAAGTACACTTAATTGTGAACCAATATTTCCATATCCTATGATTCCCAATGTTTTACCTCTTAATTCAAAACTCCCTTTTGCCTCTTTCATCCAAATTCCTTTGTGGGCAGCAATATTTTTATCGGGGATTCTTCTAATGAGCATAATACTTGATCCTATCACCAATTCTGCCACACTTCTGGTATTACTATAAGGCGCATTAAACACGGCAACCCCTGCTTTGGTTGCTGCCTTTAAATTCACTTGATTCACTCCTATACAAAAGCAGCCAATAGCTTGTAGTTTTTTGGCTGATTCCAATACTTTAGCGGTTATCTGCGTTTTGGAGCGGATACCAATCATATGAACGTCTTTTACTTCTTTTATCAGTTCTGCTTCGCTTAATGCACCGCTTAATTTTCTAACATTGGTGTAACCATTCTGTTTAAATTGCTGTACCGCTTTCTCACTGATATTTTCTAAAAAAAGAATGTTTATCTTTTCTTTTGGATAACTGGTGGCTGATTGCTTACTCATGCTGCGAAATTAAATGTTTATTCTATTCACAACACCATGATAGTTTTCCACTGAGGTTGGCAAGCCTAGTATCAGACCCTATATTTGCCACTTTATAGAAACCTACACAAATGCTTAAACGAATGATTATTCCTTTTTTATCTATACTTATACTTGCTTGTGGCAGTCCTGAAACAATTAGTGTGAAAGATTCTACTATAAAAAAAACGGATCCTGTTACTAATCGTTTGTCTGAAAAAGAAAAAGCATATTATAATAATAAAATTGAGCTGCTTTATAATACATCACTCAAAAGAACTGGTTTTAATGGCAGCATTCTATTGGCTAAAAAGGGAGAAATTGTATTTGAAGACTATAGAGGATTAATCAATTTTAGAACCAAAGAAGCCATTACAGCCAACTCTGAATTTCATTTAGCCTCTGTTTCTAAAACCTTTACTGCAACGGTTATCCTGCATTTAATGGAGCAAGGCAAAATTAATTTAGAGGATGCTGTAGAAAAATATTTACCCAATTTTCCTTACCACAATATCACTATAAAAAACTTACTCACCCATAGGAGTGGCTTACCTAAATACGACCATTTTATGGATGGAACTCGTAAAGAAGTGGTGATGGTAAAAAATAAAAAAGGAAAAATGATAAAGCGTGTTAGAACATTTAAAGTTCCAATAGCTGTTACTGGATTACTTTCTAACCAAGCTTTATTAGCTTATATGATACAATACAAACCAGCCATTGAATCTATGCCAAACAGAAGGTATAGCTATTGCAATACCAATTATTCAATGTTGGCACTAATTGTTGAAAAAATTACCCAAAAAACATTTCCTGAGTATATGAGAGACAGTGTGTTTATGCAACTAGGTATGACAAATAGCTTTATTTTCAGTATCAAAGACACTGCTAATTATGTTCCATCTTATAATTACAATAATGCTCCATTCAAACTAGAAAAATTAGACTGTATTTATGGCGATAAGAACGTTTATAGTACCGTTCGAGACCTTCTAAAATGGGATCAAGCGCTTTATGAAGGCAAATTTGTGAGCCTAGAAATCATGAATATGGCCTATCAACCCTATAGTCACGAGAAGAAAGGGCAAAAAAATTATGGGTTGGGATGGCATTTATATATAAACCCTCCCGATCCTACAGTTGTTTACCACAATGGCTGGTGGCATGGTAATAATACTGTTTTCAAACGATTAATTAGTGATTCTGCTACGGTAATTATATTGGGAAACAAGTTCAATAGAAGCATTTGGGCGGCAGGAAAAATGAGCTCTGTTTTTACCGGAAGACCAGATACTACACAATTAGAACAATAATATAATAAAAATATCTAATTTGCACATGATATTTACTGCTTTAATTATTACTAAATAAACTTCTATTTTACCTATTTCCCTTATTTTTGCAGACTTTTTTTAATTAAAAGATTTAAACGCTTTATGGACAAACTTTTGTTTTACGCTGTTCCTGCCATGGGTATTATTGGCCTATTGTACACATTAATCAAGTTTAATTGGGTTTCAAAGCAAGATGCTGGTAGTGATCGCATGAAAGAGATCAGTACTTATATAGCAGAAGGTGCTATGGCATTCTTAAAAGCAGAGTGGAAAATTCTAGGCTATTTTGTTGTTATTGTTGCCTTATTATTAGGTTTCATGGCTACTAAAAATGCTGAAAGCCACTGGAGTATAGCTATTGCTTTTATCATTGGTGCTGTATTTAGTGCCACTGCTGGATATATAGGAATGAAAGTTGCCACTAAAGCAAATGTGCGTACTGCACAAGCTGCTAAAACAAGCTTAGCAAAAGCCTTGAAAGTTTCCTTTACTGGAGGATCTGTTATGGGCTTAGGCGTTTCTGGTTTAGCAGTTTTGGGTTTAGGTAGTTTGTTTTTAGTATTGAAACAATTATTTTATGTTAATGGAGATCCTTCAGAAATGCTTCGCACAATTGAAGTGTTAACAGGATTTTCATTAGGTGCAGAATCAATTGCT
>JAPLEL010000099.1 GCA_026391415.1 Bacteroidota bacterium | reverse complement strand
TAGGCGCAGGCACTAAAATTGATAACCTAGTGCATATTGGCCACGATGTAAGTGTTGGAAAAAATTGCCTGTTTGCTTCACAAGTAGGCATAGCGGGAGGGACCATTATTGAAGATGGCGTAATCCTTTGGGGTCAGGTGGGTGTAAACAAAACCATAACCATTGGCGAAAATGCCGTTGTGATGGGCCAAACAGGGGTAACAGCGTCCTTGGCTGGCGGAAAAACCTATATGGGCTACCCAGCAGCCGAAGCGGGTTTAAAACGCCGCGAAATAGTTTGGATTAAACGTATTCCTGAAATATGGAAAAAAGTAATGGACCAAAAAGACTAAGTTAATTGGTGCATTTCTTTTAATTCTTTACAAACTCGTTCAATAGAATTACTAAGTGGTTGATAAGAAAAACCAGGTAACTGCTCTAATAATTTAGTGTTATTGAACGATACATTCGCCCTTGCTGTTTTAGCAGTTTCTTTGGTAAGTAAAGGAGACTTTTTTGTAAACAAGCTTTTTAGCGCTTCTAATCGCCATACAATTTCAGCAATAAGTTTCGTTACTTTTTTATGCGGCGGTTTTTTATGAAAGGCCTGCGCAATTAGGGTAAATATTTCGCGATAACCAATATTCTCAGCACTAATAATAAACCTTTGTGCAGTGATAGTTGATTCCATTAATAATACCATTGCTTTAACTACATCTAACACATCTACAAATCCACTTTTTCCTTCTGTGTACCAAGGAAATTCATCGTAAGCAGATTTAAAAATCGCAGAAGAACCTTTCAGCCAATCGCCAGACCCTAATATAATTACAGGGTTAACAATTACCGCATTGAGGCCTTCACCTATTCCCCGCCACACTTCCATTTCTGCTAAATATTTGCTTTTGCCATAAGCACTATTACTTGTTTCTTCGGTCCAGTTCATGGTTTCGTTAATGGCTTCGTTTTCGCGAATTCTTCCTAGTGCCGCAACAGAGCTAACGAATAATAATTTTTCAATTCCTTGGTTCAGGCAGGCGTTAACTACATTGGCGGTGCCTTCAATATTTGTTTGGTGTAATTGCTTGGTATTTTTTGAATCAAAAGAAACAATGGCTGCACAATGATATACTTCTCGTACACCTTGCATGGCATCTTCTAAAGCAACAATATCTAATATATCTGCTTGTATCCAATTTGCTTTTTCTGCACCGTCAAATACGGGTACATCACTTCTATACAATCCTGTTACAGGTGTTCCTTTTTGTACTAAAGCTTGTATTAAATGTTTGCCCACTAAACCGCTTGCGCCTGTAACTAAAACCATTTTTAATTATTTATGATTAAGAACATTTTAAACATTTTCCACTCACCACCACATCTACTTGATTCACCTGAAAGCCTTCTGGTAAAACAACTGTAGGCACTGTTACATGATCTAAACAATAAGTGGTTAAACAAGTATCGCACATAAAGTGTACATGGTTATCGTGGTGGTGTCCTTCGGAGCAAGCGTCTTTGCAAAGTGCATATCGAACCGAATTATCGGCAGAAGGAATGGAGTGTATAATTCCTTTTTCTACAAAAGTTTGTAGGGTTCTATAAATGGTTACTCGGTCAAAATCTTCGCCCGATTGCAATTCAATATCTGCATGAGCCAAAGCGGTTTGTTGGTCGAGAAATAATTCTAGAATTTTTTTTCTACTATCGGTAACGCTTAACTGGTTTCGCTTTAGTGTATCTATAATCCTTGTATCCATGAATTGATTGGTTATGGATTATTACTAAAAATACCATTCACAAAATTACTTGAGGTTGCTTTTTCTATTAATAACGCTCGAATATCTATTTTCAACTTTTCTAATTCATCGGCTTTTAAGCCATCGTAAATTTGTCCGCGTACCTTTCCGTTTTTATCTACTAGTGCAAAAAACTGGGTGTGTAAAAACTGGTCTTCAATTTTTTGAACATTGTTTTTTGGGTCGTCTAATAAATAAGCGCTTCTGGCAAGGGCATACAAAATATCTTTCTTTCCCGTAAGAAAGATCCATTTTTTGGTATCTACTTTTAGTGAATCGGAATAAACTTTAAGTCGGGCAACAGTGTCTCTTTCTGGATCGCAAGTATGAGAGAGAATTAAAAAATTGGGTTCGTCTTTGAACTGCTCAAAAATGGTTTTCATATTGGTATTCATTCGAGGACAAATACCTTTGCAATTGGTAAAAAAATATTCAACTACACAAACCTTTCCAAGCATGTCTTTGTCGGTAAATGGTAGGCCGTCTTGGGTATTAAATTGAAATGGTTTTGTATAGCTTAGTATGGCAAGTTTCACTTTCCATTGGTCATTTCCTCTAAATAAGAAAAAATAGAAAACCAAAACCAGGGCAACGAAAAATAAAAGATAACCAATTAGCTTTTTTGACATAAAATACGGTCTTGCCGCAAAGTTAGGGCCGATTAGTTAATGCGCTACTGAATAATGCCACTGAATCAAATATTATGCAACAATGTTGCATTTGTGTATATTTGCAGCTCAATTCTAGTATGGCATTTAAAATCAATTGGGACGCTTTGGGTATTACAACTTCAATAGCTTGTGCCATTCATTGTGCGGTATTACCCTTGTTTTTAAGCAGTTTACCCTTGTTTGGAGTGAATATTATCGACAACCTTTATTTTGAATATTTGATGGTATTTATTGCTTTTTTGGTAGGCATGTATGCTTTATACCATGGAAGAAAAAAACACCACCATCGAAAATTACCGATGCTGGTGTTTACTATTGGAATTCTATTACTACTGGCCAAAGTGATTTGGCACCAGTGGCAATTATGGTTATTGTTACCGGCAGTATTTTTTATTGTTACCGCCCACTATTTAAATTTTAAATTCTGTAGGCTGCACGACCATGCTCATGCCGAAGATTGCAACCACTAAGCAATGGTATAACTAGTGCCACCTTCTTTTTCGTCTTTCAATTGAATACCCAAGCCGGCTAATTCATTTCTAATTTTATCGCTGGTTAAAAAATCTTTACGGCTTTTGGCGTCTTTACGAATATCTATGAGTAGTTGTAATACGCCGTCTAACTGACCTTCATCGGCAGGGCGTTCGTTGATTAATCCAAAAATAGATTCAATATACACTTTCAATTCTGCTTGCATGTGGTCTAGCGTTGTTGAACTGAGCGCATTTGCTAGTATGTGTTTGTCTTTAATGGAATTGATAATAGGAACTAGCTCAAAAATATTGGCAATAACTTTTGCAGAATTAAAATCATCGTTCATGAACTCGCTAAACTCAGCTACTAGTTGTGTTACTTTTTTATCGAGTTCAATATCGGTTGCTGCATTGTTTTCAAAGACCTGCTTAGCAAACCATTCATGTGCTTCCCACAAACGCTTGAATGCTTTTTCAGAAGCTTGCAATGCTTCGTTACTAAAATCAAGGGTACCTCGGTAATGACTTTGAAGAATAAAAAATCGAATAGTCATTGGTGAGTATGGCTGAGAAAGTATAGGACTATCACCACTAAAAAGTTCGGTAAGTTTAATAACATTGTTATAACTCTTTCCCATCTTTTTGCCCTGAATGGTAATCATATTATTGTGTAACCAATATTTTGCTGGAGACTTATGATTGCATACCGTGCTTTGTGCAATTTCACATTCATGGTGCGGAAACAGTAAGTCCATTCCACCGCCGTGAATATCAAATTCGCTGCCCAAATATTTGGTACTCATTGCAGAACATTCAATATGCCATCCCGGGAAACCCTCTCCCCATGGGCTTTGCCAGCGCATGATGTGTTCTACAGGCGCCGATTTCCAAAGCGCAAAATCGTTTCTATTTCTTTTCTCTTCTTGGTTATCTAATTCACGCGTAGTGTCTTGTTGGTCTTCAATATTTCTTCCACTAAGCATGCCATATGGTTTTCCTTGTTTTGAAAAATCGGTATTGTATTTTTCAACGTCAAAATATACCGAGCCATTGGCTTCGTAGGCATAACCATCAGCAATGATTTTTTTAATCATTTCTATTTGCTCTACAATATGTCCAGTTGCTGTGGGTTCAATATTAGGAGCTAGGTTATTAAATTTGCTCATCGCCCAATGATAAAGGTTGGTATATTTTTGTACCAACTCCATGGGTTCTAATTTTTCTAAAACAGCTTTTTCACTAATCTTATCAGTGGCTTCGCGTCCTTCTTCTTCAAAATGTCCTGCATCTGTAATATTACGCACATAACGAACCTTATACCCCAAGTGCATTAGATATCTATAAATAACGTCGAAACTAATAAATGGTCTGGCATGACCTAAATGACTTTCACCACTTACTGTTGGCCCACATACATACATGCCAACATAAGGTGCATTTATTGGTGTAAATATTTCTTTTTGTCTACTTAAGGAATTATAAACTTTCAACGACATGGTATAGGTAGGTGTTAATTTGTATAATAATTTCAATTTGTATAGTGATGCCCATGTTATAAAGGCCATCAAGCCAATTTAACAGCAGCAACAACAACAAGAGTGGAAATACAATGCTAACATGGCTTGCAAGATAAGTAAATTAACCTGTTTTTTAAGTGTCTTGCTACTCAATTTACTTTTTCACGCGTAAATCCGTTACTAGCATAATATGGTCGCTTAGGTCTTCGTCTACTAAATCAAACTGCTTGACGGTAAAATTATTATCAGCTAAAATATAATCAATACGCAGCGTTGGGGCTAAGGAATTAAACGTTCGGCCTATGCCAAAGCCTTTTGTTAATTGCGCGTCTTGCCAATCTCCTTTAATATTAAAATAGGTGTAAGAATTAGGCACATCATTAAAATCTCCACAAATTATAGTTGGATATTTGCTTTTATCTCTTTCTGATCGAACAATATTTGACTGGCTTCCTCTTCTAACAAAAGCCAACTTCATTTTTTTAAAAATATTCATTGATGCGGCAACCGTTTCTAAGTCTTGCCCTTTTATTTTTTCAATATCGCTGTAATCTTCTTTTTTAAATTTAAAGGATTGTAAGTGTGTGGTTAATACGCGAATGGTATCATATCCTTTTACAATATCGGCATATATTAAGCTTTCCGCTACAGGATAAGCCACCCTACCAGAATCAATGATAGGATACCTTGAAAAAATAATACTCCCCGACTGGTAATTTCCTTGGGCTCTTTGGTAATCTTTTGAAAAATAATAATAGGGATAGGCTTTTGTAAACAGCGCAATATTATCCGTGCCATTTGCTTGCGTGCTATTATTGAACTCTTGTAAACAAATTACGTCGGGTTGTATTTTTAAAATGCTTTCTGTTAATTCGGTTCTAATGAGTTTTTTGGTTTCTTTATTTTTACTAAGACCGTTAAAGCTTTGAATGTTCCAGTTTACAATACGTAAGTTTTGTGCATTCTTTTTTTTGGTAAAGCCAGCACCCGGATGCCAAGCAAACACCACCAGTATTTGTTGCCAGCCAAAACAAAGACTAAGCAAGGGAATCCAAACAAGCCTGGGTTTAAATACTAGCCAAAATAAACAAGCAAAGAACAAGAGTAAAATTAAATAGGGCACCAACAATCCGGTAAATCCATTAAACCACCAAGTAGTAGGATCAATATATGGAGACAAGCAGGCAAATAAAAATAGTACCGCTAATACAATGGTAATAGTTAAACAGAACGATTTGAAAGCCCGGCGAAAAATGTTTTTAGCCATTCAATAAATTTACATAAAAATCAGGGATTGATTTGAATATCTGAAATTATGGGAAAATGATCGCTTAAATGCACACGTGCCACTTTGAATTGTTTAACCTTAACTAGCTGATTGGTTAATAAAACATCTATTCTAAGCGTAGGCGATAAACTATCATAGGTTCTTCCAAAACCAAATCCTTTCAATAAAAATGCATCTGAAAGCCCCTCAGAAATGGTATGGTACACATGACTAGATGGAACCGCATTTAAGTCTGCGGTAAAAACAAATGGAAGTGCTGTGCTATCTAGCGATTTTTTTATGAGGAAACCTTGCTTAGTGTGTAGTTTGTCGAAATAGGCAAGCCTACTAAGCTTTGATTTTTGTAATAAAATAGCCTTATCGTAATAAATAGATTTTATAGGAACCGAATTGGGCATATTATTGATTGGCACGTGCATATTCATGGAACTTAAATGTGTATTATATACCCTTAACACTTTGTAGGGTGTTTGTATGTCTACATAAGCTAAGTTCTCGGGAGAATCAATGTTTGAATAAGGCACATTGCATTGTTGTACAAAAGGCCAACGAGAAAAAATAATTACGCCATAATTCTCTCCTGTTTTACTAAAGAATACATGTTTTAGTTGTGTAGATTGGCTAATAAATTCGGGGCTTGTATTAACGGTTTCGTTTTTATTAACAGAGTAATCTTGAAAACATAAAATGTCTGCATCAGATGATTTAATCAATGACATCATCTCTAAAACTTTTGCATTAGTTTTATTGCTACCGGTTAAAAAACTATTCACATTCCAAGAAAGTATGCGAATATTTCCAGCCATTTTTTTTTGACTATAATGCTGTGTTGGATGAAAACCAAAAATGGCACTAATATTTTGATAACCGGCGGCTAAGCAAAATAGAAATAGCAAAAACCAACGCCTATAAAAAAGGAAACTAAGCAATACCCAGCCAATCATTCCCAATAAAATAAAAGGAAAGAATAAGGATGCAAACGAAAAAAAGTATCCATGCACTGGACTAATAAAAGGGGTGGCACAAGCCAATAAATAACATGCTGAATATAAACAGCCAATTGTAAAAATGCCGCGCAAAAAAATAGAATTTTTTAAAGCCATTACAATAAATCTTCTTTACTTGCTTTTTTTAAAAAAGATTTTTCTTCATTGGTAAGAAACTGGTAACCCTCTTGATTTATTTTATCTAATAATGCATCGATTTTTTGTTGGGTATCTTGAGACGCGTTGTTTTTTTTCTTTTTTGTAGTGGATGGTTGATGTAGTTTTTTTGTTGGACTAAACAAATCATTTAACCAATGAAAAAATTGGTTCATCCAAGCTGCCCAGTCATTGCCTCTTCGCAATTGTTGGATAAACAAATAGCCAACAGCACCAGCTAATAAATGCGATACCGCAACACCTGCGTTTGCCGAACCTAAGGTTGCAAAATCAATCAATCCATAAATAATTAGTAGCACCCACAACGGAATTCCGCCATTCATTAAAGGAAAGATGCGATAATTTGGGGCAAGTGTTGTTGTTGCAACAGCCACTGCCATCACAGCAGCGCCAGCGCCAATTAAGGGTTCAATAGTTTGAATATGGTTGGCCCAAACCGGAAAAATATTCATTAGAATTAAGTAGCCAATTCCACCAGCAATCCCACCGTATAAATAAATGGGAATTAATTTATTGTTCCCGGTTAGGTCTTGTAAAATATAACCAAAACTCCAAAGCCAAAGTAAGCTGCTAATTAATCCCCAAATACTTGCGTGGGTAAATAAGTAAGTAAACAGCACCCAAGGTTTTGTTAAAAACTTTTCAATAGATGCAGGAAGTACAAACCAATCTTGCATTTGCGAATAGAAAAGTTCAATAGGTATTTCAGAGAGATAATAAATGATTTTAATAAAACTCAGTAGTGCAAAAATCATCAGGTTAATGGCTACCAAGTAAACTAGCGCATTATTATCTTGACCTAATAGTATGGAACGATTGGTTTTATAGCTTCTTTCAGGCATAATATTGGTGTAAAATTCCTAGACGTTTTTGTATAGGGTATTAATAAAACGTATTTCTTTTCTTTTTGTTCCAAGTCATTACAATAATTAATCCTACAATGGCTCCACCTACGTGTGCCCATCTTGCAACATTGTCTCCTGCCGAATTACGAAGTGCCGAATACAATTCCCAAGCAAAATATACAATCCCCATCCATTTTGCTTTTACAGGTATAAAAAAATACAAATAAATATAGGTGTTAGGGAATAGGTAAACGAAGGCAGCTAAAATACCAAAAACCGCACCACTAGCGCCTAAAGTTGCCGTATTTAAACTCGATTCATAATAACTACCAACCGATTGAAATAGTTGATTGAGCGCTTGTGTATCGTTGGGATTATTGGCCACCAAATTGGCTAAATCGCTTTCATGAAAAAATGCACCAGGATGTTTTTGTGCAAAGAAAAACAAGGCATTTGCAGTATGGTCTTGCATTAAACGTGTATAGTCTTTCATTAAAGGAACCATCTCGTAACTTAAAAATAGTAAGTGCATTAAAGCTGCACCCAATCCACAAACCAAGAAGAAGGTTAAAAATCTTTTAGGCCCCCATAAGTTTTCTAGTACAGATCCAAACATCCAAAGTGCCAGCATATTTCCAAAAATATGCATCACATCTCCATGCAAAAACATATGCGTAATCAATTGCCATGGACGAAACAAACTACTTTGCCAAGCATGAAGCGCTAAAATATTTTCGAAAGAAAATTCCACACCTGGCCCATCAAATGATTTCTGCGCCAGAAAAAATAAACCATTAATTATTAATAGATTTTTTACAATAGTGGGTAAAACTTCAAATCTGCTGGGTCTAAATTCTGTCATATTCCTTCCTTTAATTTTAATTGAACCACGTTCTCTATATGTAATGTATGCGGAAACATATCTACTGGTTGAATTTTTTCAACCCGATATTTTTCATCTAGCAAGGCCAGGTCTCTAGCCTGAGTTGCTGGGTTGCAACTTACATAAACAATAGTAGGGGCCGCTATTTCTAATAATTTTTTAACTAATTTTTCGTGCATGCCTGCTCTTGGCGGATCGGTAATAATTACATCGGGTTTACCATGCTGTATAAAGAAGGCATCATTGCAAATATCTGTTACATCTCCAGCAAAGAAATTGCCGTGTTTTATTTGATTGAGTGCCGCATTTTCTTTTGCGTCTTCAATTGCTTCGGCAACAACTTCTACTCCAATGAGCTTTTTAGCAAATTTACTTACAAAAATGCCAATACTTCCAGTGCCACAATACAAATCATACACCGTTTGTGTGCCATTGAGTTCTGCAAAATCTCTGGTAACCTGGTACAAGCGCTGTGCCTGAAGCGTATTGGTTTGAAAAAAAGATTTTGGACTGATTTTAAACGAAAAATCTTCGAGTTTTTCTATAATATACCCCTTTCCAAAATACACCTGCGGATACAAATCAAAGAGGCTATCGTTGAATTTGGTATTGATGGTATATAATAGGGTAGTGATTTCTGGAAATTGTTCTAATACTTTATTGAGTAATTCAATTCGATTAGCTTCGTTTTCGTGGCCAAAAATAATATTCACCATTAGTTCACCAGTAGTGCTGTTTCGGATAAACATATTTCTTAGCCATCCTTCGTGTTTGCGCACATCGTAAAAAGGAATTTGTTTTTCAACCGAAAAAGCCGCTACCATTTTTCTAATGCGGTTGGTAGGCTCTGCTTGTAAATAGCAAGTATCAATTTCTACTACTTTGTCAAAAAAGCCGCGCACATGAAAACCTGCACCACCCGGTAGGTTACTAAGGTCTACACCATCGGCCTTCATTTGCCTAAATGTTTCGCTAGGTATAAAGGTTTTGGTTCCAAAAGTATATTCAATTTTATTGCGATATTGTTCTGTTTGTTCTGCGCCAATAATGGGAAACATAGTCGGTAGTACTATCTTTCCAATACGTGTTAAATTATCGTTTACCTGTTTTTGCTTGTAGAATAATTGCTTTTCGTAAGGGAGCATCTGCCATTGGCATCCACCACAAACTCCAAAATGGCTACAAAAAGGTTTTACGCGCTCTTGGGCATAGCTATGAAACTTTACCACATGGCCTTCTGCCCAATCTTTTTTGCTTTTAGATACTTGTACGTCTACCACATCGCCGGGTACAGCACCCTCAATAAAAACCACTTTGCCATCAATTCTGGCCAAGGATTTTCCTTCGGCAGCATAATCTTCTACCAATAATTGCTCTAAAACAATGTTTTTTTTCTGTTTTCTCACTTTTGCAAATGTAACTACTGTTAGGTAAATGGTATTTTCCTATTTTTATGCCCAATTCAATAGTATATGAGGCGAATTTTTATATTTTCCATATTAATGGTTTATGGTGTGTTTGCTGAAGCTCAGGCAAAAAAAATAGTAGCCGCTCAATCGGCTGTGCCATCAGGAAAATCGATTTCCATTACCCTTACTCCGCTTAAAAACTGTTGGATCTATTTAGGCAGTTATTATGGAAAAGGCAAGGCCTTGGTTGATTCAGCTCGTTTAGACGAAAATAGCAAGGGCGTTTTTAAGGGTCCTGATAAATTAACGAGTGGTGTTTATTTTGTGGTATCACCCCAATTGAGTATTCAGTTTGAGCTATTGATGGATAAGGAGCAACACTTTAGCATTGTAGCAGATACGGCTCAAAAAGACAAAGTAGTGATTACCGGATCTCTAGAAAATCAATTATTTAAAACCTATTCTAGCTTTACAAATAAACGTGGTAAAGAATTACAGGAAATGGAAAGCGCCTATCACGCAGCCACCACCACGGCCGATTCTAATCGTATAAGAAATCAAATTATTGCAGGCGATAAAGAACTGCAGGATTCCCGCGAAGACATTATAAAAAAGTATCCTAATTCATTAATGGCTATGCTTTTTAATACCATGAAAAGACCAACTGCGCCACCGGTTCCTATTGTAAAAAATGTTCCAGATTCTTTATACCCTTATCAATTTGTAAAAAATCATTTTTGGGATGATGTAAGTTTTAACGACGATCGTTTATTGCGCACACCTTTTTTTGAAACCAAGTTAGATTTCTATTATAAATACTATGTGTCGCCAGAATCGGATTCAATCATTAATGAAGTGAAATACATGTTGCTAATGGCAAGAACGGGAAAAGAAATTTATCCGTATTTGTTAACCAAGTTTACCAACAAATACATCACCCCAGAATTTATGGGTCAAGACAAAGTGTTTGTATACTTGTTTGAAAATTTTTATGCCAAAGGCGACACTACTTTACTTAATCCAGCATCAAAGAAAACCATCTTTGAAAGGGCTTATAGTTTAATGACCAATCAAATTGGGCAACCCGCGCCAGTATTGGATTTAACCGATACTACTGGAAAAACAAAACCACTTTATAGTGTTCAAGCGCCTTTTACGATAGTTGCTTTTTGGGACCCCAATTGCGGACATTGTAAAGAAGAAATTCCGCGTTTAGATTCAATGTATAAAGCCAAGTGGAAAGCATTGGGCGTTGCTATTTATTCTGTAAATATTGTTGACACCGAATTACCTGCTTGGAAAAAATTTATAGCAGAAAAACAACTAAATAATTGGGTGCATGTGTACCAAACAAAAGAAGCGCGTGTGGCTATAGAAAAAGCTGGTCAAGCAGGATACAAACAATTGTATGATGTGTATAAAACACCTACACTTTATTTGTTAGACAAAGAAAAACACATCATTGCCAAACAATTAAGTCTTGAGCAGTTTGATGATTTAATTAAAGTAAAGTTGGCCGCAAAAAAATAAATTAAAACAATTCTTTTACCACATTCCAAATCACTTTAGGTTTTCCTAAAGTGTAGTAGTGTAGCACCGGTGAGCCAAAGCTTTTTAATTCTTTGCTTTGTTGAATTAACCATTCGGTTCCAACTTGCTCACAATCTGCATCTGTTTTGCATTTCATAATAGCATTCGACAAATCGGTTGGAATATCTACATGAAAAATACGTGGTAAAACAGAGAGTTGTTTTTTATTGGTGATAGGCTTTAAACCTGGTATGATGGGTACATTAATACCCATTGCCCTGCAAGCTTTTACAAAATCAAAAAACTTCTGGTTGTCAAAAAACATTTGCGTCATGATATAGTCTGCACCAGCGTCTACTTTCTCTTTCAATTTTAATAAATCGATTTCCAAATTCGGTGCTTCAAAATGTTTTTCAGGATATCCTGCAACACCCATACAGAACTGTGTTTTGCCACCGCTCTTAATGTCTTCGTCTTGGTAAACACCGTTGTTCATATTGCTCACCTGCTTCAATAAATCAATCGCAAAATGATTGCCTCCTGGCTCTGATTCAAAAGCAGTTTCGTTTTTAGCGGCATCGCCACGCAAAACCAATACATTGTCTATTCCTAAAAAGTCTAGGTCAATCAACGCGTCTTCGGTTTCTCTTTTGGTAAAACCGCCACAAATAATATGTGGAACCGCATCAATTTTATAATGGTTCATAATAGCCGCACAAATACCCACTGTTCCGGGTCTTTTGCGTACTTCTACTTTTTCAAAAGTACCATCGGTTTTTTTCTTGAACATGGTTTCGCTACGGTGGTAGGTAACATTTATCCAAGAGGGTTTGAACTCCATCAATGGGTCTAAATGGTCGTACAAGGTAACAATGGTCTTGCCCTTTAATGGTGGTAATACCTCAAATGAAACCAAGGTATCTTTTGCCTGGGCAATATGTTCAATCACTTTCATAGCTGCTAAATATTTGCAAACATACTACAAACAACAAAAAAACCATAGATGTAAGTGCTTGAAAGCATATTTGTTGGATTAATAGATAACAAATCTTAAAATATCTGATTGAACAATAGCATCTTAAAGGCAACAACTGTATTTTTACAAGTAATATATGAGCCTAACCATCCATACCAAAGACCTAATAAAAAGTTACAAGGGAAGAACCGTTGTAAATAATGTAAGTGTGCAAGTGAAACAAGGAGAAATTGTTGGTTTACTTGGCCCTAATGGTGCTGGAAAAACCACTACATTTTATATGGTGGTCGGATTAATTAAACCAGATCAAGGCAATGTTTTTTTAAATGACATGAATATTACCAAACTACCCATGTACAAGCGTGCGCAAATGGGTATTGGTTACTTGCCACAAGAAGCAAGCGTATTTAGAAAACTAACAGTTGAAGATAATATTTTGGCCGTTTTAGAAATGACCAAACTTACCAAAGCAGAACGTAGCCATAAACTTGAGTCTTTATTAGACGAATTTAACCTGCACCATGTACGTAGTAATAATGGCGATAGTTTGAGTGGTGGTGAACGCCGTAGAACCGAAATAGCGCGCGCCTTAGCGGTGGATCCTAAATTTATTTTGTTGGATGAACCATTTGCAGGTGTGGATCCTATTGCGGTAGAAGATATTCAAAGTGTGGTTGCACGATTGAAGTTTAAAAACATTGGTATTCTAATTACTGATCATAATGTGAATGAAACCTTATCTATTTGTGATAGGGCTTATTTATTAATTGAAGGAAAAATTTTCAAGCACGGAACTGCCGAAGAATTGGCTGATGACGAAAAAGTGCGTAGCTTATATTTAGGAACCAATTTTGAATTAAAAAGAAAAGACTGGATCATTGATATGGGTAAAGAAAACGCAGCCTTAAAACCATGAAAATATTAAGCCCTGCTATATCACGCCTAGCGCGTTTAAGACACGGTCGAATAGAAGAGTGGATAAACCAACCCATTACCGCACAGCGAGAAGTATTACAAGACCTAATTACCCATGGACAATACACCGAGTTTGGTAGAAAATATGGGTTCAAAGAAATGTTTACTATCCGTAATTTTAAACAAGCGGTTCCCATTCAAGAATACGAAGATTTAAAGCCCTATATAGAACGTATCATGGACGGCGAAGACGAGCAATTGCTCTGGAATACACCTGTGAGTTGGTTTGCAAAAAGTAGCGGCACTACTAGTGATAAAAGTAAGTTCATACCAATTACCAAAGAGAGTTTACAAGACACGCACTTTCAAGCGGCCAAAGACGTACTTACCATGTATTATCACTTTAATAACAACAGTGATTTACTAACTGGAAAAAGTTTGGTGATTGGCGGCAGTCATCAAATTAGTAAAATGAATGAGGATGTTCAGTATGGAGACCTGAGTGCCGTGTTATTACAAAATGCACCTTTTTGGGGACAATGGATTCGCACCCCAGAATTATCCATTGCACTAATGGACGAATGGGAAGGAAAGATTGAAAGCCTTGCGCTATCTACCATTGAAGAGAATGTTACGTCTATTGCAGGTGTGCCAACTTGGACGCTTGTATTAATTAAAAGAATATTAGCCATCACCGGAAAAGCCAACTTAAAAGAGGTATGGCCCAACCTAGAATTATATGTGCATGGTGGTGTTTCGTTTACACCTTATCGCGAACAATTTAAAAAATTAATTGGCCCAGGTATTACGTATTTAGAAATGTATAATGCTAGCGAAGGTTTTTTTGCAGCACAAAATAATCCAGACCAAGAAGGGATGTTGTTGTTATTAAACCATGGGATTTTTTATGAGTTTATGCCCGTAGAAGAATATGGTACTGAACAACCCAAAACAATTGGATTAGACAAAGTGGAATTGGCAAAAAATTATGCACTTGTTATTAGTACCAACGGCGGCCTGTGGCGTTATTTAGTTGGCGATACGGTGCAATTTGTGTCGAAATATCCTTTTAAAATAAAAGTGACTGGACGATTAAAGCAATACATTAATGCATTTGGCGAAGAACTAATTGCAGACAATGCCGACAAAGCAATTGCCATTGCTTGCCAAAAAACAGGCCTAGTTGTAAATGATTATACCGCTGCACCGGTATACATTGGCGATGATACCAAGGGCGCACATGAATGGTTAATTGAGTTTGAACAAATGCCAGAAAGCGTAGATGCATTTGCATACGAATTAGACTACGCACTTAAATCTGTAAATAGTGATTACGAGGCAAAACGCTATAAAGATATTGCACTGATTATGCCTATTGTTCATTCTTTAAACAAATCAGTATTTTACGAGTGGTTGCGCAGCAAAGGCAAGCTGGGCGGACAACACAAGATTCCAAGACTAAGTAATGATCGTATGTATATTGATGAAATACTCGCACAAATGCGCGCAAAAAATTTGGGTTAGTCTTTCACTAGTGTTGTGTTTTTTATACTATCTCCTGCCAATAAATAAGTGACTAAAAAAAGACTCACAAAAGATCCTGTATAAAATAAATAGAGATAGGGTACATCTACCAATGTGTAAAAAATAACCAAAGTTATTTTGAGTGTAGCAAAAGGTAAGTGGTGATTGGTGAGGGATAGTTTTTTTTGTAATGACAGCGCAACTAGCATAAATAACATTGGAAAAAATAATGACATGCCCACTAATAAATAGTGTTGCAAAGCAATATTTTTTGGTCCAAAAAATTTAGCCCATCCCAAACTTTCTTTAAAAACAATAGGCGCGTCGTGCCAAACCCTAGCCGTAAATCCAATGTATTCTGATGGAATAGCTGCGAGTTTTAAAAATGTTTGCCAACCAAATGGAATCAATACAAATCCTACAAAACCAACCAATCCTATCAAACAAAATTGCAATAGTTTTTTGTAGTTTTTATTAATTGTAAAATATATAATCATAGCAGGCAACCAGCCAACAATCGCATACCTACTTAACATACACAGTGCTGTTGCAAAGCCAATGAGCCAAGCATTTTTTTTGGTGAGCGCAATGGCCAATAAACTATAAAACCCAATCACCACGCCCTCTTCGGTATAAGGAATGAGTCCAGCATTTTCTGCAGACAATAGCCACCAGATTAATAAAAATGCAGCAAAAAATAAATAAGCTGATTTTTTATCTTGCATTTGTATCCGCCATATAAATATACTAGCTATAATAAAAAGAACTAGCACCGTCATCCATCTTATATCAATTCCTAAAAAAACAGGAAGACTAAATGGCAACCACATGGCGGGTAAATAAATGGGTTGGATTCCTCCCCAAATTTCAGGAATCAGATCATACACATGGCTCCAATTGCCACTTAAAAAACGCTGACACATAATTTTAATAATGGGCAACATATCTCCTTCGTGGTAATCGAGCGGCGCATCTTCCATCCATTTAAAAGAACTGGCACTTATAGTAATTAAGGCAATAACTGTAAGCAACAATCTATAAGGAAAAAACTTTTTTACTGCGGCTAAATTGTTTACAACAGTGGGTTCAGGAATTACCAAAAAACAAAGGGCAATAACTACACCACACAAGCTGAACAATACACTAGTGATACCCGTTAAACTAGTTAATTTTAGCGCATAGGTAACGCAAATGGTTTCGAGTAAAAAAGCAAAAACTAAGGTCTTTTTTGGGTAGTTGCGGGCATTCATTCTTGGCTAAAAATATCTAATTAAACAACCGAATGCTTCATTCCACGCAATTATTTTACATTTGTGTTTGATTTAAAAGGATGCATATGAAACTATTAGAAAACAAAGTAGCCATTGTTACCGGCGCAGCACGTGGAATAGGTGCGGCAATTGCCTTAAAATTAGCCGAGCAAGGCGCACATGTTGCATTTACTTATGTGAGTGATAGTAGTGAAGAAAAAGCAGCGAGTTTAGAAGCACAAATTCAAGCATTGGGCGTAAAAGCCAAAGCCTATAAAAGCAATGCCGCCATTTTTGCAGAATGTGAATCCTTTGTAAATGAGGTAGTAAAAGAATTTGGTACGGTAGATATTTGTGTAAACAATGCAGGCATTTCAAAAGATAATTTATTGTTGCGCATGACAGCAGAACAATGGGACGATGTGATGGACATTAACTTGAAAAGTGTTTTTAATATGACCAAACAAGTTATTCGTCCAATGATGAAAGCCAAAACGGGTAGTATTATTAATATGAGTTCTATTGTTGGGGTGCGTGGAAATGCTGGTCAAAGTAGTTATGCTGCGTCTAAAGCGGGAATCATTGGTTTTACTAAATCGGTTGCTTTAGAATTAGGTAGTAGAAATATTCGCTGCAATGCCATTGCGCCAGGATTTGTAGAAACAGATATGACGCATTATTTAAAAGATGGAGATGGTGCAGCAGATTTTCTTAAAAAAATACCATTGGGCCGTTTTGGTAAAGCAGAAGAAATAGCCAATACCACGCTTTTTTTAGCCAGTGATTGGAGCTCTTATATTACCGGACAGGTACTTAGCGCTTGCGGCGGATTAAATATTTAAGTATTCAGGCTAGCGCTTTATCGTTGCATACTATCTTTGTAAGATCTAACAATTAAATATGCCTACGTATCAACAATTATTAGCACACAACAAATCTTGGGCTTCTAAAAAGCTAGCACAAGACCCTGAGTATTTTTCTAGGTTGGTAGAATTACAAGAACCAGAATATTTATGGATTGGATGTAGTGATAGCCGAGTGCCCGCCAATGAAATTACAGGTACAAATCCTGGAGAAATTTTTGTACACCGCAATGTGGCCAATATGGTGGTGCATACCGATTTGAATATGTTGAGTGTATTACAATATGCGGTGGAAGTATTAAAAGTAAAACACATTATTGTGTGCGGACATTATGGTTGTGGTGGGGTTCGAGCAGCAATGACCAATCATAATTTGGGTATTATTAATAAATGGTTGCGAAATATTAAAGATGTGTATCGCATCCATCGCAAAGAAATAGATGCTATTGAAACAGAAGATACGCGCGTAAATAGGTTGGTGGAATTAAATGTGCAAGAACAAGTAATGAATTTAGCCAAAACTTCTATTGTACAAAAAGCCTGGAAATCAGAACAAAGGCCGCATATACACGGTTGGGTCTATGATTTGCACGATGGAATTATCAAGCCTGTTTTTGAAATAGCCCCTGGTGACCATATTGATCCGATCTATGAATTTGATGATTTGTAAAACCAATTATTTAGCTAATCGGCTGTCTATTTCTGTAGCAAGTGCGCTAAAGATATCGTTTACCGTTCCTTCGCCTTTAATGCCTACTACTTTATTAAACTGGCGGTAATAATTAGCCACAACAGTGGTTTTGTTTTGGTATTCTGCTATGCGATTACTAATAATGGCTTCGTTGGTATCATCGCTACGACCACTAGTAAGACCACGGTTTAGTAAGCGTTTTACCAATTCGTCTTGGCTTACTTCTAAGGCCAACACAACGCCAATCTCTGTATTTTTTTGTTGTAAAAGCGCATCAAGTGCAACGCTTTGTGCCTCTGTTCTTGGAAATCCATCAAACAAAAATCCTTTTGCTTGTGGATTATTATCTAGTGCAGAACGAATCATGCCAATAACCACCGCATCTGGAACAAGTTGTCCTTGGTCCATTAAGCTTTTGGCTTCTAAACCAAGTGCTGTTGCTTTGGCAATTTCAGACCTTAAAATATCACCGGTAGATAAATGGACTAATCCGTATGCTTCGATGAGCTTCTCGCTTTGGGTTCCTTTGCCGCTGCCGGGAGGTCCGAACAGAATAATATTAAACATGTATTGGCTATCCTTGAATGAATAACAAATATACGTTGTTGCACTTAAAAAATAGTTAACAAATAGCGTTAACTTTAAAAAACCTTTTATTATAAGAACAATATGGGGCTTGATTTGTAAAATAGGTATCAGAAAATCTTATCCCAATAAAATCATTCTGTTTTAATTATTTTTAACGTGAATAATTTCTAGTAAAATGAAACAATTACTCAGTATTTTTTTAGCAATCCTTTGTTTACAAAGTTGTTATTCTCAAAATCAGCCTTCAAAAAAAACCAATATGGACCAATCAAAAAAAAATACGCATACTAATTATTCGCATACTGATAGTAGTAAATTGGTTTTAACAAATACCGAATGGAAAAACCTACTTTCTCCAGAAGTCTATGCTATTGCTCGCGAAAAAGGAACCGAAAGACCTTTTACAAGTCCGTTCGAAACCTCTAAAAAATTGGGCACCTATTATTGTGCAGCCTGCGGCAATCCTTTGTTTAAGAGCAATGCCAAATTTGATAGCGGTTGCGGTTGGCCTAGTTTTTTTGAACCCATTACCAAAAGTTCTATTTTGTATTTGCCAGATAATACCTTGGGTATGAAACGCACCGAAGTGGAATGTGGTAGGTGCAAAGCCCATCTTGGCCATGTATTTGAAGATGGTCCTCAACCAACAGGCTTACGTTATTGCATTAATGGCGTGGTGCTTGACTTTGAAGAAAAATAATAATCCACTCGTCCATCCTTTTTTGTTGGTTGCTTTTTTTAATCGATATTTCAGTTTACAAAAACTTTTCCATGAAAAAATATGCACTCTTAGTTCTTGCCCTAGGCATTGGCTACTCCGTTTCTGCACAAACAGTAGATTTGAGTAAGCAGTTTAAAACCATGAAACCCCGCAATATTGGGCCAGCTGGCATGAGCGGAAGGGTTACTTCCATTGACGCGGTTTATAATAATCCTACCACTATTTTTTTAGGAACCGCTAGTGGTGGTGTTTGGAAAACAGAAAACGGTGGTGCATCTTGGACCCCGGTTTTTGACGAACAACCTATTCAAAATATTGGATCTGTAGCCATCACACAATCTAACCCAAGTGTTATTTGGGCAGGAACTGGCGAAGGAAATCCTAGAAATTCTGTGAGCTTGGGCGAAGGCATTTATAAAAGTTTAGACGGCGGAAAAACCTGGAAATGTATGGGTTTGCAAAAAACCAGAAATATCCATCGCATTATTATTGATCCTACCAATCCAAATATTGTATACGCCGGTGTAATGGGCAATCCATTTTTAGAACATGCCGAGCGTGGCGTTTACAAATCAACCGATGGCGGCGATAGCTGGAAATTAATTTTACATACCAATGATACCAGTGGTGTTGGTGATATGGTAATGGATCCTGCTAATCCCAATAAACTATTGGTAAATATGTACCAACACAAACGCACGCCTTGGAGCTTAAAAGGTGGCGGATCTGGCAGTGGTTTATACATTACTTACGACGGCGGAAAAACCTTTAAAAAATTGGGTAAAGAAGACGGTTTACCGGAAGGCGAATATGGTCGTATAGGTATAAGTATTAGCCGATCTGATCCAAACAGAATTTATGCGATGGTTGAAGCCACCAAAAATGGTTTATACAAGTCTGATGATGGCGGTTTGAAATGGGAATTAGTTAATAGTGAAGCGGGTGTGGTAACTAATCGTGCGTTTTATTTTCAGGATATTTCTGTAGATCCAAAAAACGAAAATCGTTTGTACAATGTAAACCAAATGGTTACTGTGAGTGAAGATGCGGGAAAAACATTTAAATCAGTGATTCCATATAGCGGCATTCATCCAGACCACCACGCATGGTGGATTCATCCGTACGATGCTAATTTTATTATTGACGGAAACGATGGAGGGATAGGTATTTCGCATGATCGTGGAAGAACCTGGCAGTTCGACGAAAAATTACCACTTGGTCAATTTTATCATATTAATGTAGACAACCAATTACCCTACCATGTAATGGGTGGTTTGCAAGACAATGGTAGTTGGAATGGTCCTGCTTATGTTTGGGTACAAAGTGGTATTCGCAATGCGTATTGGCAAGGGGTAAGTGGTGGAGATGGTTTTGATGTAGTGCCAGATCCCGAAGATCCTAATTGGGTGTATACCATGAGTCAGGGAGGAAGTGTGAGTAGGTACAATATGGCAACTGGCGAACAATGGAGTATTCGTCCACCGCGCTTAGACATGAAAACCCGTCAGCGATTTAATTGGAACGCGGCTATTGCACAAGATCCTTTCGATAAAAAAACCATTTATTATGGTAGTCAGTTTGTAAACAAGAGTACCGATAAAGGGGCTTCTTGGCAAACTATTTCTCCAGACTTAACCACCAACGATAGTGCTAAAATAGACCAGTCTAAAAACGGCGGTATTTCAATAGACATAACTGGTGCAGAAAATTATTGCACCATTATTTGTATTGAGCCATCTGCCAAAGAAAAAGATATTATTTGGGCCGGAACCGATGATGGTAATGTACAATTAACCAAAGACGGCGGAAAAACCTGGACTAATTTCAGGGGTAAAATTCCAGGCTTTCCAGCAGGTGGATGGGTACCACAAATTCGTGCCTCTCGACACAATGCAGCAGAAGCTTTTGTAGTTGTGAATGATTATCGTCGTGGCGATATGAAGCCCTATATTTTTAGAACCACCGATTTTGGAAAAACTTGGACCCGCTTGGTGGATGACAAAAAAGTAACCGGTTATGCGTTAACTGTTTTACAAGATCCTACCGAGCCGAATTTAATTTTTGTTGGAACAGAACAAGGACTTTTTATTAGCCTAGACAACGGTAGTAGTTTTCAGCAATTTAAAAATGGCTATCCTTCTGTTTCTACTTATGATTTTGCTATTCAAGAAAGAGAAGCCGATTTGGTTATTGCCACTTTTGGTAGAGCATTGTGGATACTAGATGATATTCGTCCATTAAGAAAATTAGCAGCAAATAAAGGCCTTGCATTCACCAATAAATTAACTGCTTTTGAATCGCCGCAAGCCTATCAAGCAAATATTAAAAATGCTGCAGGAATTGAATATTCTATTTGGGGAAGTTATGAGGGAGAGAATAGAAGACGCGGTGCAGCCATGAGTTTTTATGTAAACAAATTAGCGTCTGATACTGGGAAATTAAAATTATCAGATACTGTTTCTGTAAAAATATTCGACGCATCTAATAAACAAGTGCGTTCTCTAAAAGCCAATGCCGATACAGGTTTCAACCGTTTTTATTGGGGGATGGAAGGAAAAGGAATTAGAGCTGTAGGCGCCGGTGGCGGACGTGGTGGCGGCGGTGGTGGTCGCGGTGGTGCTGGTGGTCGAAATGCCGATGAGCCAGGTGGATTTCAAGTAGATCCTGGAACGTATAAAGTGGTAATGAGTTTGGGTAAAGACAATTTAGATAGCACGATGGTTACTGTTAACGACGATCCGAATGCACCAACACCAAAAGAAGTGAGAGATGCGTTAAGAA
This sequence comes from Bacteroidota bacterium, assembly GCA_026391415.1. Lineage (GTDB taxonomy): Bacteria > Bacteroidota > Bacteroidia > Chitinophagales > Chitinophagaceae > Sediminibacterium. The sequence goes on along the minus strand of JAPLEL010000099.1, from coordinate 33,900 downwards.
AAGCGAATGACAGAATGGACATCTCTGCGCTAAAATTAGTAGACTTAAATGAGCGCTTAACAGAAGCAGATGAGGTGATTAAAAAGATGGAAGCTAATTATGCGAGCATGGATCAAAAACAATCCGACACTTTAAAAAAGTTAACCAAACAAATGCAAGACACGATTAAAATTATTCGTGAGCAATTAAATGGTAAAACGCAAGACAAGCAGGGCTATGGAAATATTCCTCAAGTGACTGTAAACAGTGTTTTGTCTGAAGCACGCTTTACTGCACTTGGCAAAAAATCTATACCAGGCGCACAAGAAGAAAGACTAATGGTGGATGCAGAAAAAATGGTACTTGATGTTGTAAAACACACCAATGATTTTTTTGAAGGTCCTTGGAAAGGCTATCGTGCACTAGCTGAAGCATCGCCTATTAAATTATTTAAAGACTATAAATCGATCCAATAAAATTATTTGCTTATTTATTAAGAGAGGTGGTCAAGGCTTTTTAGAGAGCTGCCACCTCTTTTTTTATGCCATCCTTCGAATTTTATTTAGCTGTTTATTCGAAAACTTACAATAATATAATCTAATAGAACTACTATTTTAATGCAGTTCATTCCATTTGTGTGGCGGACAGCCGCAACCCGCAGGCGATTTGCTTTTGTTTAGAATGCCACACGAACTAACAATTAGCGAAATCAATAAGAGTAAAACGATTAATTGGTTTATTTTTAGGCGCATAAGAAATTCTAAAGTACTGATTTACCTTATAAAACTAATTAAAGCCTAGAATTGTTTGAAAACATTAACATACGCCGTGTTCTAATTGCCCCTTTAGACTGGGGTTTAGGACATGCAACAAGGTGTATTCCTATTATTCATGCGCTATTGGCACAAGGGTATGAAGTGGTTATTGCCGCAGATGGTGCACCGGCGGTATTGTTGGCAAAAGAATTTCCAAGCATTACAATCCTTCCACTAAGGGGTTATAAAATACAATATGCCAAAACAGGTGCGGGTTTATTTTGGCAATTATTAAAACAGTTGCCGCGCATTGTGCAAACTATCTCAACAGAAAATGCTTGGCTGCAAAAAATAATTGTTACAGAAAAAATTGATCTAGTTATTTCAGATAATCGTTTTGGACTGCATACAAAATTAGTGCCCTGTGTTTTTATCACGCACCAATTAACCATTAAAGCACCAATAGTTTGGGTAGAGAAAATTTTACAGAAAATAAATTATTATTTTATTAATCAGTATTCAGCTTGTTGGGTTCCGGATATTGCTGGTGACATAAATTTAGCAGGTGTATTATCGCATCCAACTGTGCTGCCGAAGATCCCTATAAAATATATTGGCTTATTATCAAGGGTAGAAAATAAAAAAATTGCCATAGAATTTCAATATTGCTTTTTACTATCAGGTCCTGAACCACAAAGAACTTTATTAGAAAAAAAATTAGTAACATCAATAGGCTCACTCCCTGGAAAGGCTTTACTAGTAAGGGGTTTGCCGGATTCTAACAAAGAATTAATGGCTCCGTTAAATACTACAGTGTATAATCATTTACCAACAGATCAGCTAACCGAAATGCTTTGTGCTAGCGAAATAGTTATTTGTAGAAGCGGGTATTCAACAATTATGGAACTAGTTCGATTACAAAAAAAAGCAGTGTTAATTCCAACACCTGGTCAAACAGAACAAGTTTATTTAGCAAAAAAATTAGCTACTACTAATTGGTTTTATTCAGTAGAACAAAATGCTTTGAATCTATCTACACAATTAAATGAAGCCATGCTTCAATTGTATTCAATACCTGACTTTTATTTTTTTCATTCAAATGATTTACCTGCTTTATTGCACAAAGGGTAAAGCATTGTAGTTTTGTAACAACCATGAAGTCTTATACAAAAGCGTATTTAGCAGTCATTGCAGCTAACTTAATTTTTGCCATCAACTATTCGGTGGTAAAATATGTTACACCCCAATTTATTCATCCTTTTTCACTCAATGTGGTACGCATATTAGTGAGCATACTCTTTTTTTGGATATTGTATTTGCTTAAGCCAAGTAAGGCATCTATTCAAAAAAAACATATCCCCCGTTTTATTGCTTGTGCCATTACAGGATCTACTATTAACCAACTATTTTTTATTAAAGGCGTTTCGCTAACTACGCCTATCCATAGTTCCTTACTTTCTTTATCAACCCCTATTTTCATTAGCATCATTGCTGCTTGGTTAATTAAGGAAGGTTTGAATCTGCTTAAAATTTTGGGATTGGCATTTGGTGTTGGCGGCGCTTTGATGCTTGTTTTATTAAAAGACAATAATCATACAGGATCAAATGTTTTATTGGGTGATATTATGGTGCTGGTAAATGCGGTGTCGTATGCTTTTTATTTGGTATTGGTTAGACCGCTGATGGCTAGTTATAGTCCGGTGCATGTATTGCGATGGGTATTTACTTTTGGCAGTTTATTTATTATACCATTTGGCATTACTGAATTTATGGCCACGAATTTTGCTAGCTTAAATTTCGTGCAATGGATAGCCATTGGATTTATTGCAATTGGTGCCACTTGTTTGGCCTATTTATTTAATGTTTATGGCATTTCAATTATTGGATCTTCTGCAACGGGTTCCTTTATTTATATGCAACCTTTATTTACAGCCGCTATTGCTATTGTTTTTACAGGAGAACATTTTAGTTGGATTAAAGCGGTTGCTACAATTTTAATTTTTACAGGGGTGTACTTGGCTAATTTTAAAAAAACTGTTCCAATAAATAGTTTAGCGAATTAGTTTAGGCGAATCAAAAAACCAAAATTCTTTTTTTGCAGTTTGAAAATCTTTCCAATTTGCGGTATTGATTTTAATAGCAAAAATGCCACAAGTGGGCATATTGTCTATTTGTGTAGTAGTTAGTGTATTAACAAAATCTGTAATTCCTGGATTGTGCCCAACAATTGCCACTGTTTGCAAATTTTGCGGGAATGCTTCAATTTGTTTAAAGTACTCGGCTGCAGGTGCCAGGTATAATGCATCAACACCAACAATATCTTTCGTTTTTATGTCTTGTGCTTTAGCAAAATAACTAGCCGTTGTAAATGCGCGATTGGCGGTGCTTGAAATAATAGCATCTAGTTGAATATGCTTTTCTATTAAGCGATTAGCCATATTTGGCGCGTCTTTATTACCCCTTTCATTTAAGGAGCGGTCAATATCTGCTTCCGCTGCATTTGCCCAATTACTTTTGGCATGTCGGATAATCAATAATTGTTTCATACAGATCAGTTATAATAAACTACACTTACATTTGTGTTGATGGCCATTACAAAGTTACCAATAAACGAATTCTTATCATTAGCTAAAACCTCATTGGTATTAGACGTTAGAAGCCCGGGCGAATTTTTACAGGCCCATATTCCTGGTGCACACAATATAAGTTTGTTTACTGATGAAGAACGAAAAGTAGTTGGCACCGCTTATAAACAGCAAAGCAAACAAGCAGCAATAAAAATTGGACTATCGTATTTTGGCGTAAAGCTCTTACAGATGGTGGAAGCGGTTGAGGAGATCGTTAAAACCAATTCAAGTGTTCAGCAAACTGATGCTACTGTTGTGTTGGTACACTGTTGGCGCGGCGGCATGCGTAGTGCAGGGGTGGCTTGGTTATTAGACCTGTATGGTTATAAAGTCTATACATTAATTGGAGGCTATAAAGCATACCGCAATTGGGTTTTAGCACAATTTGAAAAAGTGTACCCAATGGCTATTTTAGGTGGATATACTGGTAGTGGAAAAACAGAAGTATTACATGCGCTTGCAAAACAGGGCGCTAATATTATTGACTTAGAAGGATTGGCACACCATAAAGGATCTGCATTCGGTGCTTTTGGACAACCTGAGCAACCTTCTCAAGAATATTTCGAAAATAAATTGGCACTAGTATTAAGCGAGGTAGCTGAAAAAATAACTATGGAGCCTAATAGCACAAGTAAAAAAATTATTTGGGTAGAAGACGAAAGTCAACGTATTGGCAACCGTACTATTCCCACTATTTTTTTTCAACAAATGCGCAAAAAACAGGTGTATTTTTTAAATATTCCTTTTGATGAGCGCCTCAATTTTATAGATGCTCAGTATGGTCAATTTGAAAAAACGGCTCTAGTGAATGCGGTGATTCGTATTAAAAAAAGGTTAGGAGGATTAGAAACCAAGAACTCCGTTAATTATTTAATAGAAGACCAAACAAAAGAAGCTTTTAGAATTTTATTGAACTATTACGATCGGCTCTATTTTAAAGCCTTATCTAATAATAGAGAAGACATAACAACAGCAGTAATTAAGGTAGAAGCAACAGCCGTTAATCCAATTGAAAACGCGGCATTACTACTAGCAAATCTATAAGTATTGCTTAATTAATTAGCCAGTGTTGAATGGTATTAAATCCCATCCAAGACATGATAATTACTACCATCCATCCTGCTGCCAATAACGCTTTAGGGTGTTTGTATTCACCTACTAGTGCTACTTTTTTAGCCACCAAAAGCATTACTGCCAGAGCAATAGGAAGAATAAATCCATTTAATGCCCCAACCGTTAAAAGTATTTTTATAGGGTTTCCAACAAACAGAAAAATACCAGTTGAGAACACAATAAAGAAACTAATTAACCAACGATAATTTTTTTCTATCCAAGGATGAAAGGTTCTTAAAAAAGATACAGAAGTATAGGCGGCACCTACTACAGAAGTGATAGCCGCACACCACATCACCACACCAAAAAATCGATAGCCAATATCTCCTGCAGCTAATTTAAATACCGATGCAGGTGGATTTGCTTTGTCTAAAATTCCACCTTTCATTATTACCCCGAGTGCTGCTAAAAATAAAAGACAACGCATCAGCGCTGTAACTAAAATACCTGTTACCGCACTTTTATTTACTTGTGGTAATGCTGCTGCGCCTTTAATGCCAGCATCTAATAAACGATGCCCGCCAGCAAAACAAATATAGCCGCCAACGGTTCCTCCAACAAGGGTTACAATGGCAGTACTATTTATGGTGCTTGGAAAAAAACTATGTTGCAATGCATCCACCATTGGCGGGTGCGAACTGACTGCTACAAATAGGGTGAGTAAAATCATTAATATCCCTAAAATTTTTGCAAACTGGTCCATTATTTTACCTGCTTCTTTCATCCAAAAAATAAATAGTGCTATACCGCAACTAATAATGGCACCATAGCTTGTATCCATTCCTGTGAGTACATTTAAGCCCAATCCGCATCCACCAATATTACCAATATTAAATGCTAAGCCACCTAGTACAATTAGTGCTGCCAATAAATATCCCAAGCCAGGAAATAATTCATTGGCTAAGTCTTGTGCTTTTTTTTCTGTTACTGCTAAAATGCGCCAGATATTCATTTGCGCACCAATATCTAATAAAACAGAAATAATAATTACAAATCCAAAACTCGACAAAAGCTGTTGCGTGAACACGGTGGTTTGGGTTAAAAAACCTGGGCCAATAGCCGATGTGGCCATTAAAAAAGCAGCACCTGTAATAGCAGAGGAAGAAGCAATTTTTTTCAATGGGCAATTGTTTGAATGAGGATATTATTTTTAATGAAAACCTGTTGCATGTTTTTAGCAAACACTACTGCTTGTTGGTTATCGCCATGAATACAAAGCGTATCAATAGCAAGTGGTATAATTTGATTATTGGTAGTAGTAACTGTTTTTTCTTGTAGCATTTGTAAAATTTGTTTCATGCTTTGTTCTTCATTAGTAATCATGGCATTTGCCTGAGACCTTGGTGTTAAACTTCCATCAATTTGATAGGTACGATCTGCAAATCCTTCTGATGCAGTTTGAAGGCCTAATGCTTTTGCTTCGCTAATAATAAAGCTATTGCACAATCCATAAACAATTAAATTAGGCTGAATACTTTTAATAGCCAACGCAATAATATTGGCCATTGATTTATTCTGTGCCGCCATATTATATAATGCACCATGCGGTTTTACATGGTGTACAATAGCGCCCATGCTATTGGCAATTAATTGAAAATTATTGAGCTGAATACTTACAAGGTCGAACAATTCTGTATGCGATAAAAACTGGTTAATTCTTCCAAAATTTTCTTTGTCGGAAAAACTTGGGTGTGCCCCAATTGCTACTGCGTTTTCAATTGCTAATGAAATGGTTTTTTTCATGGTGTTTTTATCGCCCGCATGAAAACCGCATGCAATATTGGCACTAGAAATTAGTGGCATCAGTTCGGCATCATTAGCCAAACCTTCACCCATATCGCAATTTAAATCTATGGTATTAGTCATTAGAAAAATATTCCTGTAAACGGAAGTTACAGGCATTTTGTAGTTGTTGCAAATTCTGTTCTTGTTCTATTAGTTTTTTTTCTGCAGTTGCTAAATCAATCCATTCAAATTGTAACTGTTTGCCAATTGGCGATTGAGCTAGTGTTGCAAAATAGGTGCTCGACACATGCGCTATTCTAGTATAACCACCTGTCGTTTGGTGGTCTGCCATTAATAAAATCAACTGGCCGCTAGGTAATAATTGTATGGTGCCAAAATCAACTGCACTTGACAGGTATTCTTTTTGTGTGGTAGTGTTTAAATTAGGTCCGTTTAAACGGTAGCCCATTCTATTGCTTTGTATGCCAATGCTAAAAACAGCTTGTGTAAAATTGGTGATACCTTCTTGGTTTAAAGATCCTACTTCTGCTCCTGCAATACATTGAATACGATTGTCAAAATAAAATTCTGCCACACTTGCGCGCCAGGGTAATGCTATCAAGCGCGCTATTTTATCCACTTGTTTTTTTTTAAATAATAAGCTATCATTTGTTGCAAGATTCCTTCCTTTAAAGCCTCCTTTTTGCACAAGCGGCATTGTACCAAAACTTCCGAGCCATTCTTCGGCAACAAATCCATCAGCAACAGATAGGTATACCCTAGCACCCGATTTGTTTTTTGTAAATTTAAGTTCACTGTTTTGCGGAACTAGTAATGGTTGGTGCAATTCAACAGCAACACCATCAATCTCTGCGCCAAAATCTGCTCCAGCCAAAGCAATCAATGCACTGGACGTAAATAAAATAATGGGGGATGGAAAATGCATTTCTAATACCGCTTCATTTGCCTGATTACCTACCAATGCATTCGATACCAGCATTGCTACAGGATCCATTGCACCCCCAGGCGGAATACCTAGGTGCTGAAACCCATACCTGCCTTGGTCTTGCAAAGTATCTGCGATACCCGCTTTAAGAATGCTTATACCCATTTGCTTGGTTGTTTTTGCATTTCATAAAACTGTTCTAAAGCAATGGGTTCAAAACAAACATTATCCCCCGGCATAAAAAAACTTGGTTGCTTTTTATTGGCATCAAAAATTTCTAAGGGTGTTCTACCAATTAATTGCCATCCTCCAGGAGAGGCAAATGGATAGATACCTGTTTGTGCGCCAGCTATTCCAACCGATCCGGCGGGCACAATAGTTCTAGGGCTTTGTTTTCTTGGGCTAATAATTTTTTCATTCACCGAGCCCATGTATGCAAATCCTGGCAGAAACCCAATCATATATATGCGATAAATTTTGTTTGAATGTAAAGCAACAAATTCTTCTATACTTAATTGAAGTGTATCAATTAGTAGCATTAAATCGGGCGCCAATGTAGGATGGTAGCAAACAGGTACCTTTAAATTTCTTCCAGTGGTTGAGCCAGGGTTGTTGCCAACTTCTATTACTAATGAATCTAACAGGCGCTTTAAAAAATCATAAGCACTTATGCCGCCAGCTATTTTTAATACAGCTTTGCAATCGTACACTAAACAGATAGAACTATAAGCGGGTATAATGTCTTTTATTCCAGTAATACTTTTTTCTAGTAATACTTGAAAAATTAACATGATTCGTTGATTTGTTTGGGCGTTAATTTCTTGACCAAAATCAAGTGTTATGGCATGGTCTGAAACAGGATATATTTCATAAGTGTTGGCTAAGTCCACGATTACAAGTTAAAACATCTTAGTTATATTGGAGAAACGCATTTATAAAACTAAGAATTATGGTTCATCTGAATCAAGTAATCAAATAGATTTTTTTCTGTACTGATGCCTAATTTTTTACGCAAACGGTACCGGCTAATTTCAATCCCTCTTACCGAAATATTCATTAACTGCGCAATTTCTTTGGTAGAAATATTCATACGAACATAAGCACAAAGCTTTAATTCGTTGGCAGTAATGGTAGGATGTTTTTCTTTAACAGCCATTGTAAAATCGCTGTGTACTTTATCGAAGTGTTGTGCAAATTGTTCCCAGTCTTTGTCTTTTTTTTCATCGTCCGATAAAATCTTTTTCATTTTTTTCAGCTCATCAACTCCTTTTTCTGAATCCAACTCTTTCATTACATGGGTAATCTGATCTTTTATTTTTGAGAGCAACTCGCCTTTTTGTACAAGGTGCATGGCGGAAGTGGCTAGTTGAGAATTTTTATGGTTAACTTCTCCATTTAATTTTTCGTTTCTTAAAACGACAATTTCATTTTCTGCTTTATTAATTTCTAATTCATGTAAGTATTGCAATTTTTTTTGCTCTGCTTCGTGCATTTCATTTTGCTTATAAAACTTCTTTTGTTGCCATCTAATTAAAAAGTAAACAGCACAGATTAGTAGTAAACAATAAATACAAACTGCCCAAACTGTTTGATACAAAGGTGGCAAGACAATAAAATTATAATTTGTAATGGTAGATTCAAGGCCATGGTTGCTTCTAACTTTTACTTCGAATGTATAATTACGCGCAGGTAAATTGGTGTATTCTTTTTCGGTTCTCACAGTCCATTCAGACCATGTTTCTTCAAACCCTTTTAATCGATAACTATATTCAAGCGATGACTGTAAACCAAAAACAGCAGAAGCGAATTCAAATCGAATAGTTTTAAAATGATAAGGTAATTCTGGAATGTTATTTTTATTTTGAATTTGAGGTTCATTAACAGGCGCATAATATCCGCCAAATAATATACTGTCTGATTGATTAATAATACGAACAGATCTTACCTGAGCTAGTATAGGAGTATAACTTTGTTTGTATTTTTCATAATTAATATGATAAAATCCTTTCTCGCCACCCAGAAAAATATTATTAGCATTTACAGGATAAATAAATTCAAAACCGCTAAGCATTTTATTGTTTAGTTCGGGCATGTAAATTAATTGAGGCTCATTTTCTGAAAGGTCAATGATACCGAGTGTTTTATCGTGTATAAACCAAATATTTCCTGCTTGGTCTTCTTTTAAATATCTAATACTTTGTTCGCCTAATATGTTTCTATAATATTTAGATGGCTCAAAAATATCCTTCTGAATATTGTAAATAAAAACACCTTTCTCTGTAGCAAATACCACCTGATTTTTAATTTTATATACATGGTTGTTCAACGCAGAAGGTAAGCCTTGCTTTTCAGTATAAAGATGAACTGTACTTGCTTGGGTTTTTGCTTTATTTATTTTATATACTCCATGATAAGGGTGCGAAACCCAAATATTATCATCTTGATCAATGCTAATAAATCGCGAAGATTCCCCAAAAACCAAGGTGTCGGCTGATGGTACAAATTGGTTGTTTTTATAATTAAAAAACACAATCCCATTATAATAACCTGCTACAACTTGAGGGACTGGATAGGTGGTTGACAAAGGAATAAAATTCCAAAAACCAGGTTTGTGAGAAATAGGAGTAGCAGTATTGTTGTTTACTTCAAACGCACCTTCGTGATGCCCTAACAACAAATGGCTGTTTATTTCTGCCAATCCCCAGGTTTGCCCTTGAATATTATTAACAGGAATAAAAGTTCCTTTACTAAAACTTAAATCTTTTACAGGCTGTAAGGGCACACTATAAAGCCCATTGGTAGTACCTAAAAAAAGTTTTTGGTCGTGAATTAATGCGGTATACCCAGAACCATCTTGTAAAAGCGGGGTAATTTGTTTGATGGCACTATTGTAGGCAATAAAATCGATTCCATTGTCTAGGGCAAGCCACAAATTGCTTTGCCTGTCTAAAAATATACTCAGCACATTGTTATTTTGTAATCCTTCCGTTTTAGATAAGCGCTGAATGATATTTCCTTTTAAATCGATTATATAAATGCCACTATTATTGGTGGCAATAGCAACCCAGTCTTTATTAATAGTAGTTGCGCCATAAATACGTTCGTTTTGAAAGAAACTATTATTTGAAGACACTAGTTTAGCAACCCCTCTTGTGGTTAAAATGAATAATCCATTTTTTAAGGTGGTGATTAATGTACTATCGCCTGGTAAAGAAATTAAACTAGTTACCGCATCGTTTTCGGGTAAACTATTGGTGCTAAAAATAGGGCTACACTCATTGTTTTCGATTTTCATCAACCCTGTTTTGTAGTCTTGGGCTACTATTTGACCATGTTCAAGCCCTAAGTAACCCCATTCAGATGGGGCATTATATACTACAACCGCCTCTCCAGTAAACTGAAAAATTTTGGCTTTTGACCGAAAAAATACATTTTTATTGAGCGTTGCAATATCCCAAACATCACTAAATGAACGGTCTTTTTCAGGAATGAACTGGCTTAGCGAATGGTATTGTAATCGTCCATTTTTTCCTGGACTAAAATAGCCCAACTCATCTTGACCCCCTACATATATATTATTATCGGGTCCTATTTCAACCGCTCGAACAATTGTTTTATGCGGTAAGGGGTATAAATTCCAGTATTTTCCATCAAAGGAAAGTAGTCCTTCGTTATTGGCTATATAGATGATGCCATTTTTATCTTGTTTGATATCCCAGTTTTGTAAACCGCCACTGTAGTTGTGCTTTGTGTAGTTAATTACATCGGGAAGACCGATGGTATTTTGGCCAAAAACACTGATTGGCAATAAAATAAGAAGTAGCAGAACTCTCATTTTGTTAGGGTTGAATTATAATGTGAATGTATAAAAAATTTACTGATGTAGTTTTGATGTAGTGAATTCAGCCTTAAAATAAACCTTTTTAAGTTTCTGATGTATTAATGAAGGGGCTAAATTTTTTAATATCGCTGCCGCCTACAATAGATTTACATTTCTAATTTCCTATTTTTTATTCACAAAAACGATTGCTTTATGAAATTAAACACTGCACTGCTGTGTCTTACTATCTTTTTCGGAAGCTTTCTTCAACAAGCCCTTGGTCAGACTTTATCTGTATCTGGCAAAGTGAAGAACAAAACCAGTGGAGAGCCCTTAGTTGGCGCTACTGTTTCCGTTGAAAAAACCAAAATTTCTACAATTACCGATGCAAAAGGTAGCTTTATGGTTTCAGCACCCAAAGGCGCAACCCTAGTTGTAGCTTATGTGGGCATGCAAACTGTTAGATACAAAGTAACCCAAGCGGGTTCAATAGACATTCAACTAGAAGAATCGGTTAATGCAATTAATGAAGTAGTAGTTATTGGCTATGGTACTCAAAAAATTACCAAGGTGTCCGGAGCTATTTCTACCATTAAAAGTGCTGATATTGAAAAAGTAAATGCTGTAAGAGCCGAAGACGCCATTCAAGGAAGGGCTTCTGGGGTGAACGTTATTCAGGGAGGTTCTCCAGGATCTGCACCTACTGTATTAATTAGAGGTATCCCTTCTTTTTCAGGAACCGACCCTACCGTAATCATTGATGGGGTCCCACAAACACTTACCGACCTTAATTCAATCAGTGCTGCGGATATTGAATCAATCAATATTTTAAAAGACGCCGCCACTACCGCTATTTATGGCGTTAAAGGTGGAAACGGTGTAATTGTAGTAACTACCAAGTCTGGACGTAAAGGTCAAAAAACCGAAATCACGGCTAATACTAACTATGGTACTCAACAAGTGATGAACACCATTGGCGTATTAAACGGAACAGAATATGCTGGTATCATTAATGAAGGAAGCACCACTTCTGGTGGAAATGTCATTTTCCGTAACTTAAGCGCCGTTGGTGTTGGAACCAATTGGCAAGACCAAGTTTTTAAGGATGCAGCATTTCAATCTCATACAATTGCCGCAAGAGGCGGTAGCGACAAAACAGCTTATTTTTTATCGGCAGGTTATTTAGACCAAGCGGGTATTTTAGGTGGAGCTAGTAAATCAGACTATAACCGCGCTAATTTTTCGGCCAATTTGAGTTTTGATTTGTCGCCTAAATTAAAATTCTTATTGAATACAACTGGTGTTCTATTAGATTCAAAAGGTGTACAAGAAAACTCATTTAATAGTATTTTAGGATCTGCTTTAAATTTCGATCCAACGGTTTCAATTTACAATACTGTTCCAAATACTGCAGGTGCTTATGGATTTAGTAATTTGTTATTATCGGAGGTTTTTAATCCACTAACCAAACTAGATAACTCTTACAATAAAACATTGGGTAACAAATTGTATGGCAAATTCGAATTGCAATATGATGTTTTAAAGAATGTAAAAATTACTTCTCGTTTTGGATATACCAAATATGAGAACAACACCAAGTCTTTCTCACCATTGGTGTTTTATGGTCCACTGAATGTAGATAATTCTATGAATGCAGATGGTTCTGCTGTTATTGGAAAACACAACCAAGTTAACAATAGCATGAACAGCAATTTTAACTGGACTTATGAAACATTTGTGAATTATAATTTCAAATTAAATTCAGACCATCATTTTGAAACAGTAACTGGTATTTCTATTGCAAAAGGCACAGGCCATGCAGCAGGATCGTCAAGACAAGATGTGCCGTTTAATTCTTGGGAATTTGCAGACTTTACTGCAGCAACAGGAAATAACACCGCTACTAATACCAATGCATTGACTGGTTATTACTACGAATATTTTAATAAGCATATCTCTTATTTTAGTAGAATCAATTACGACTATAATGATAAATACCTAGCATCAATTACGGCTAGAAGAGATGGATCTTATGCTTTTGGTACCAATAATAAATTTGGTAATTTCTTCTCTGGTTCTGCAGGATGGATAGTATCTAAAGAAAAATTCTTTCAGTCTAAATTCATTGATAATTTTAAAATTAGGGGAAGTTATGGTACCACCGGTAACGATGGAAATACACAACCTCAATATGTTGGAATTGTAACTGGTGGACCTAGTTATGGCCCTACTGCTAATAGCAATGGATACAATTTTGACAATTCATTTTATGCAGGATCAACTGTAGGTTCTGCTGCCAACAATAGTTTGCAATGGGAAAAACAAAGCCAAAAAAATATTGGATTTGATATGACTTTCTTTAAAAGTAAATTTGCATTAACAGCAGATTATTTTGAAAAAAATGTAGACGGATTATTGTTTACACCTTCTGCATCTGCTTACTTAGGCACTGTTCCTATTCCTCAAGCAAATATTGGTTCAACCACTAGTAAGGGTATTGATGCAACAATTAGTTTCAATGATAAAATTGGAAAGAATTTAAAAATCAACACTTCTGTAACTTTTACTACAGCAACTAATTTGGTTACCGCAACAAATACAGATGGTACCGCTAAAATATTTGGTGGTGGCTATTTTAATGGACAATCACAATCAGTAACTGTTTTTGAAAAAGGCCAAACACCAGGTTATTTCTACGGATATAAAACATTGGGCTTGTTTCAAAATGCAGCGGAAGTTGCAGCTGCCCCGAAACAATCAGGCGCACAAGCTGGAGACATTCGTTATGTTGATATTAATAACGACGGTGTGATTGATGATAAAGACAAAACAAAAATTGGCAATCCTTTTGCTAAATACACTATTGGATGGAACCTAAGTATTGAATACAAAAATTTAGACTTCAGTACTTTTTTATATGCATCAATAGGAAATGATATTTACAGGGCTTACGAAAGAAATGCCAACTATACCAATAAGTTTAGAAATATTTTAGCAAGATGGACTGGAGAAGGAACTACCAACGATCCAAAAAATCCAAGGTATTCATTTACCGATCCTAATAACAATGCTAGGGTTTCTGAAAGATATGTAGAAGACGGTTCTTTTTTGAAGATAAAAAATATACAATTAGGATATACACTTCCTGCATCGGCAACAAAAAAATTGGCTAGTCGTGTTCGCGTTTATTTACAAGTAAAAAATGCGTACAAGTTTACTAATTATACTGGTTACGATCCTGAAATACCAGGTGGCATTTTAGATACAGGTGTTGATCGTGGAGCATATCCACAAGCAAGAACCTTTGCCGCTGGTTTAGATATTAAATTTTAATTGACATTAAAAAAGAACGAACATGAAAAAATATTTTAAAATAATAAGTGTGTTAGGTTTTATCCTCATACTTGTTTCTTGCAAAAAATGGGTGGACTATAATCCGCACGAAAGCTATTTAATTACAGAGCAAGATTATTTACAATCAGAAACCGATTATCGCACCATGGAAGTGAGTGTTTATTCACCCCTACAATGGATTAACCAAGTAGTACCAATTGGCGATATTGCTTCTGACAATGCAGTATCAGGTGGAGAGAGTGCTTCTGATGTAATGTCGTTACAACAGATAGATGATTTTACATTAACACCAGTAAATAGTGCACTATCAGATATCTGGCAATCTGCTTACGAAGGAGTGAATAGAGCCAATTATATGACACAGTATAAAACAACCAATCCTGCCGGCGTTAAAGTTGATTTTGCAGGAAAGGATGCTTTGTATGGCGAAGTTTATTTCTTACGCGCTTACTACTATTTTAGTTTAGTAAAAATGTTTGGAGATGTTCCATTGTTTACCGAAAAAAGATTGGGACTTTCTGAATCAAGAACTTTAGCACGAAGCCCTAAAGCAGATGTTTACAAACAAATTGAATTAGACTTAAACAATGCAATTGCTGTGCTTCCTGCTGTTCAACAAAACAAAGGAAGAATTACCAAATACGCCGCACAAGCACTTTTAGGAAAAGTATTATTATATCAAAATAAATTTGATGCTGCAGCAACCATGTTGCAAAATGTAATTACTGCTAATGCATTTAGTTTGGTTGCTAATTATGCTTCTATTTTTTTAGCAACAGGAGAAAATGGATCTGAATCTGTTTTTGAAATTCAATACACCAACACTTCGCCTTATTATAACTGGGGTGGTGCAACAAGGGGCCAAGGAAACTATGCTATTCAACAATGTGGTATTAGGGGTTTGAATGGATCGGCAAGTATGCCTTATGCTTCTGGTTGGAGTACAAATTTACCATCACAGAATTTAGCTGCAGCTTATGCTGTAGGTGATCAAAGAAAAGCGGTAACTGTTTTAGACGTTGAAGCCTATAAAACAGCCAATCCATCTTTTAATATTACTTACCAAGTAGCTCCATATAAAAACACAGGTTTGTATAATCAAAAATACTTACCAAGAAAAGGCGAAACTTCTGGACAAGTAGAATTAAACTACCTGAATAATTTTAGAACTATTCGTTATTCAGATGTTTTATTGATGGCAGCAGAAGCGTATCAAAAAAGTGCTACACCAAATGATGTAAAAGCACAAACTTATTTAAACCTAGTTCGTCGCAGAGCATTTGCAGACAACCTACATGATATTACATCTACAGGCACAGCATTGTATGATGCAATTCTTAATGAGAGACGTTTAGAATTAGCGATGGAGGGAGAACGCTTTTTCGACCTAGTTAGAACTGGAAAAGCAGTATCGGCTTTGGGGGCATCTTTTAAAGCTGGAAAGCATGAATTATTTCCTATTCCACAAACAGAAATTGATATTTCAGGATTAACGCAAAATGCTGGATACTAATATTAATTTTTAAAAACAACCATCATGAATACATTAAAATATTTTTTTAGCATTGCACTTATAATAAGCGTAATGTTAGGTTGCAAGAAGGATTCATTTACAGATACTTCTTTTACCACAACCGCAGCAACGCCTACTAAACTATCATTGTTGTTTGATATTACCCAAGACAATACTGGATTGGTAACTATCACACCAAATGGAGAGGGCGCAATTTCGTATGATGTTGTATACGGAGATGCTACTACTACGCCAGTTTCATTTGCGGCCGGTAAAAACACGTCGCATGTTTATGCAGAAGGTGTTTATACAGTTAAAGTTACGGCACGTGATATTAATGGCAATACGGTAACAGCAACCCAACAATTAACCGTGTCATTTAGGGCACCAGAAAAATTAGTAGTTACCGCAGACTTAGATGCAACTAATAAATTTAAATTAAATGTTTCTGCAACTGCGTTGTACGAAACCATGTTTAAAGTTTATTATGGAGATGTAGCAAATGAAGTACCGGTTACTTTTTTAGAAGGTGCAACAGTTAGTCATACTTATTTAACTACAGGAACTTTTATAGTAAGAGTAATTGCCTATAGTGGAGGTGCTGCTACTACTACTTTTACAAAAACAATTACCATTATAGACCCAACAGTTTTACCAATTACTTTTGAATCTACCACACAAAATTATACGTTTAATAATTTTGATGGCGGTGCAGTAACAGTAATTAATAATCCAAAATCAACAGGTATTAATACCAGTGCTAAAGTAGCACAAATGGTAAAAGGTGCAGGTCAGGTTTGGGGCGGAAGTTGGATTGGCTTAGGTGGATCTATTGACTTTTCTGCTAATAAAATATTTAGGATGAAAGTATATTCTCCTAGAGTTGGCGCTAAGGTTTTATTAAAAGTAGAAAACGCCGCAAATGGCGGAATTAGTTTCGAAAAAGAAGTGGCAACTACCCTAGCAAATACTTGGGAAGATTTAGCCTTTGATTTCTCTGCCATTAATACATCTAATACTTATCAGAATATTGTATTAATATTCGACAACGGCACACAAGGTAATGGTTCTGCTAATTTCACTTTCTTATTAGATGATATTAGACTAACCAATACAATGCCATCAACACAAATGAAACTCCCAGTAACATTTGATGATATAAATGTAAATTATTCGGTTACTGATTTTGGGAATAGTCAAACAGTTGATGCAGTTGATCCTATACTTTCTACCAATAAAGTTAAAAAGACTACCAAAATTTCTGGTGCTGAAACTTGGGCAGGAACTACACTAGGAACTGCAGGTAATGGATTTCCAACAGCTATTCCATTAAGTACTTCTGCATCGCAAATGACCATTAGGGTTTATGCTCCTGCAGCAGGTATTCGGGTGCGTTTAAAAATAGAAGACCGCACTAATCCAACCGTTTCTGTGGAAACAGAAGCAACCACTACTGTTGCAAATGCATGGGAGACTTTGAATTTTGATTTTAAAAATCAAGCAACAGGAACTGCCGCCATCAACTATACTTCAAAATACGATATGGCATCGGTGTTCTTTGATTTTGGAAATGCAGGAACAGGAAAAGTTTTCTATTGGGATGATGTGATTTTGTTGGCTGCAAATGCGCAACCAGCAGGCGTTGGACTTCCATTAGATTTCGAATCAACTTCTTTAACCTATACGTTTAATGATTTTAATGGTGGTAATGCAACAGTTATCAACAATCCAAAATCAACTGGTATTGATGTAAGTAGCAAAGTAGGAAAGATGGTAAAAAATGCCGATCAAACATGGGGAGGAAGTTGGATTGGTTTAGCAAGCCCAATTGATTTTTCTACCAAAAAAACAGTCACAATGAAAGTGTACTCTCCAAGAGTAGGCGCTAAAGTGTTGTTGAAAGTAGAAAATTTAACAGATGGTGGAATTAGTTTCGAAAAAGAAGTAGCCACCACCACCGCAAATGCTTGGGAACTATTAACCTTCGATTATAGTGCCATTAATGTTGCAAAATCTTATCAAAAAGTTGTGTTGATATTTGATAATGGAACAATGGGCGATGGTTCAGCAAACTTTACTTTTTACTTTGATGACATTACCCTTAAATAATTTCAAAAACACGAATATATGAGAACGCAAATCAAATCATTATTAGTACTATTTTTTACAACCACGCTATTTTTATCGGCTTGTAAAAAAGTAGACTACGCATTTGGAGATATTAAAACGCCTAGTAGCCTAGCACTAACAGCAACTGTTGCAGGAGCTACCACTGCAACCCCTAATGGAAACGGAACGGGTAGTGTTGCTATTGCGGTTACATCTACAAATGCACTTACCTATAAAATTGATTTTGGTGATGGCACATCGCAAATGGTTCCTTCTGGAATTATTAACTATGCTTATACTTTACCAGATACCAATTCTTATACGATTACAGTAAATGCAATTGGAACTGCTGGAGTAATATCAACAATCAGCAAAAAAATAAAAGTATACGTAGCATTTAAAATTCCTACGAATATTCTTACTGCTTTAACTAATAATGCCTCTAAAGTTTGGATTAGCGCCAACGATGCACCAGGTCATTTTGGCGTAGGCCCTACTAATACTTTTACGCCAGAATGGTATTCTGCAACTCCCAACTCTAGAGAAGCATGTGCTTACGACGATGAAGTAACTTTTGCAAAAGATGCCAATAATAACGTGACCATGAGCGTGAACAACAAAGGACAATCTTTTGCCATTGGCGCCGCAACTGCTTTTTATAGTTTTACTGGCGGAGACGCTTGTTTGGGTATTAATACAGGCGGAACTAAGGCGGTTGCCTTCATGAATGCTACTTCTAGTTCAACAGCTGCTAATTCAACCAGAATTCAGTTTATTGTACCAGGTAATGGAATCATAGTATTTGGAACAGGTGGCGTTAGTTATGAAATTCTATCAATTAGTCCAACTCAAGTATCATTACGTAATATTGGAAGCGATGGAAATGCTTGGTACCAGATTTTAAAAGCTAAATAAATTGTATGTCTAAGATTGTTAGTTGGGGTAGTTTCTTGGTTGTATTCTTACTTTCTTGCGGAGGTTCTAGCAAGGACGTGCCTAACAACAATACTGCCCCAACTAATCTTAACGTACAATTTCAGGCAGCAACAGATAGTAGCGGTAATGTGAGTTTTAATGCCACAGCCACCAATGCTGTGAACTTTGAATATGATTTTGGTAATGGAACTTATCAAACCGTTCCTTCTGGATCGGTGGTTTATAAGTATCCAAGTTCTGGAAACTATACGGTAAATGTAACTGCAAAAAGTTCTGGAGGGCAAACAATTGCCAAAACTATTCAAGTAGCAGTGGGAGTAAAAATTTCTTTAATTTGGAGCGAAGAGTTTGATACACCTGGTGCACCAAATACAGCAAAATGGGGATACGATATTGGTGAAGGTGGTTGGGGTAATAGTGAATTGCAGAACTATACCAATAGATCAAATAATTCTGTTGTTTCGAATGGCACTTTAAAAATTATAGCTTTTAGAGAACCATATGGAACAAGTGCATTTACCTCTGCGCGTTTATTATCGAAGGATAAATTTTCTTTTAAGTATGGTAAAATAGAAGTGCGTGCAAAGCTTCCTGCAAACGCAGGAACTTGGCCTGCAATTTGGATGTTGGGAAGTAATATTTCTACTATAAGTTGGCCAGCATGTGGCGAAATAGATATTATGGAACACAAGGGGAATGACTTAAATAAAATTTATGGAACCATTCACTACCCTAATCATTCGGGAGGCTCTGCTGTAGGAGGCACAACGCTTATAACTACTGCTACCAGTGATTTTCATCGATATGCAACTATTTGGTCGGATGCGTCCATTCAATTTTTGGTAGATGATATTCCATTTTTTTCTGTTGCTAATAACAATACCATGCCTTTCAATCAAAACTTTTTTGTGATTTTAAATTTGGCTATGGGAGGCACTTTTGCTGGAGCTGTAGCTCCTGCATTTACTACCGCACAAATGGAAGTAGATTATGTGAGAGTTTATCAATAAGCAATTTTTTCTTAATTAAAAAGACGAATCAATTTTAGTGGAAGCTAAAATTGATTCTAAACTTTTATTTTATCGATACAAAAAATATTTTTTTATGAAGCCAAATATTCGCGTTTCAGTATTTATCATAGTGGCTTTTTTGTCTGTTAATGTAATGGCACAAAACAATCAAGCACAACAAAAAAAAGCAGCTAAAAAAGTTATTTTTTTTGATGATTTTTCTGCACAAAAATTAGACCGTACTAAATGGAACGCAGAAATAACTGGCAACCATTTTAACAATGAACTACAAGCGTATGTAGATTCTTCGGCTACTTTTTTTATTCAAAACAATGCATTGGTATTAAAGCCTTGTTATGCACCTGGTTTTGTTACCAAAGACAAGCAAAAATTCGATTTTATTTCGGCAAGACTTAATACCCAAAACAAATTTGATTTTACATATGGAACAGCCGAAGCGCGTATTAAACTAACAGAAGGTGCTGGGCTTTGGCCTGCCTGGTGGCTTTTGGGAAATGGTCTTTGGCCAGAAACAGGAGAAATTGATGTTATGGAATATGTTGGTGAAAAAGATTGGGCTAGCGCTGCAGTGCATGGATCAGGCTATTTTGGTGAAACCCCTTTTGTAAATCGACAATATTTTCCAGCTAATAATGATGTTACACAATGGCATGTGTATGCTGTAGACTGGACCCCAGAAAGTTTAATTTTTAAATACGATGGGGTAATGATGTTTCGTGTAACCAAAACAATGGCAAATCATTATGGTAAATGGTCTTTTGATAATAGTAAATTTCTAATTTTAAATTTTGCTCTAGGTGGCGCTTTCCCAGTAAAAATAAACGGCATTAAAAAACCATTTTATGGGATGCTAGAGTCAACGCTTGATTTAATTAAGCAACAGAAAGCAACAATGACAGTAGACTGGGTTAAGGTTACTCAAAATTAATTAGCTTCCTAGATAGTTTTATAAATTGATAAAAGCCTTGTTAGATAACACTTTCAAGGCTTTTTCATTTCAAAATATTTTGGTAATCAACAAATATTTCTAAAAACCAAGTCTAATAAAAAAAATCTTTTCTATTATTACACTATTATGGCATTGCTCCGCGTTAATTATGTTAGTAAAAAACTTGCCGAAAAATCAATTCTAAACAATATTAGTTTCGAGCAAGCACCTCTGCAAAAAATAGCCATAGTTGGCGAAACGGGTTCTGGAAAATCAACGCTTTTAAAAATAATAGCTGGTTGGATTCAACCAGATGATGCGGAAATTTATTTAGAAGCACAGCGCATTAAAGGCCCCGACGAAAAACTCATTCCGGGGCAAAAAGAAATTGCCTATTTATCGCAGCATTTTGAATTACGCAAAGCGTATAGGGTAGAAGAATTATTGTCTTATGCCCATCTGCTAAAACGCAAAACCGACCAGTTGTCTGGAGGAGAAAGACAAAGAATTGCCATAGCGCGCTTACTCATTTCAGCGCCAAAACTGCTATTGCTAGACGAGCCTTTTTCTAATTTAGACCTAATTCACAAAAACATTCTCAAAACAGTAATTAGAGAAATTGGCGAACGTTTGCAAATAACTTGTTTGATGGTTTCACACGACCCGCAGGATATATTTGCTTGGGCAGATCAAATTATTATTTTAAAAGCAGGTGCTATTATTCAACAGGGAACACCTGAGGAAGTCTACCATCATCCTGTAGATGATTATGCTGCAGGCCTATTGGGAATCTATCAAATATGTACACCTGCAATAGAAAAACTATTCGAATTGTCTTTGAAAAATAATCAACAGTTTCTTCGCCCTGAATATTTTAAAATAGTTGCAGAAGGAGCAGGCATCAAAGCTGTCATTGACCGCATCTTTTTTATGGGAGGATGGTATGAAATACAAATTACACTAGCAGATACGTTGATTACCTTAAAAACTATGGAAACAAGTTATCAAAAAGGTGATACCGTATTTCTGCAATTAGTATTACCGCACATTAGTCCATAATAGTAACAAATAAGGTTTATAATTTGGTTAATTTAGCAAATCGAAAAATTGTTTGCCAATACTATGAATGCCTTAAAAAGTTTCGTTTTATTTTTCTTAATCTGTTTGGCAAGCACCCAAGCAATTGCACAAACCGATACAGAATTTTGGTTTGGGGCACCTGCTATTACTGCAACTCATGCAGACCGACCAATTGTTTTGCGTTTATCTAGTTATGCATCGGCTGCTACAGTAACTATTTCAGAGCCTGCTAATGCAAGTTTTACGCCCATCGTTGTTAATTTAAATGCGTATTCTGCTCAAACCATTGATCTAACCAATTTCATTGGCATCATTGAATCGGAGCCGCATAATATTGTGTTGAATTATGGGCTGAAAATTTCAGCAACAAATGCTATTTCTGCCTATTATGAAATGCAAGGGAAAACAACAGCGGGCACCTATAATAATCCAGAAATATTTGCACTAAAAGGAAATACGAGTAAGGGATTGAATTTTATGATTCCCGGGCAACTACAGTATGACAATAGAGCGCTTGCTACTCCAGCCCATAATGGCTTTATAATTGTTGCTACCGAAGACAATACATCGATTGATATTACGCCAAGTAAAGACGCCTATGGACATTCTGCAAATATGAAATTTAATATTGTGCTGAATAAAGGCCAATCCTATTCTGTAATTGCTAATAGCACCATCGGTTCATTACATTTAGTTGGTAGTATTGTTACAGCAACAAAGCCGGTTTGTATTACAGTTTAT
Organism: Bacteroidota bacterium; assembly: GCA_026391415.1. Lineage (GTDB taxonomy): Bacteria > Bacteroidota > Bacteroidia > Chitinophagales > Chitinophagaceae > Sediminibacterium. The sequence goes on along the minus strand of JAPLEL010000099.1, from coordinate 11,243 downwards.
GATGATTCTATTGGGCCACCTAATTCAAATTTTGATTTAGTGGGCGATCAAATTATTCCTGAAGATGCTAATGGCCAAGAATTTATTTTAGTGCGCGGAGAAATGGCAGTGGGTAATACAGGCGCTTTTGACTATTATAATATTTTAGCAACTTCTAATAATACCAATGTTTATTTAGACGGAGCAACCACTCCTATTGCTACTTTAAACAGAGGAGGAGTATTTACTGGAAAACTCTCCAATTCAAGTGCCTATATAAAAACAAGCAATCCAGTTTATGTCAACCAATTGACTGGCATTGGTAGCGAAATGGCTTTTACTGATTTACCAAGTATTCGTTGTACCGGTTCTTCTGTCGTTTCTTTTGCAAGGTCTATCAATACCGCTTTTTACTTAAACCTATTATGTAAAGCTGCAGACATTGGTCGTTTTTTATTGAATGGAACTGCTAATATAATTACTTCAAGTATGTTTTCTCCTGTTCCTGGCACAAATGGTGAGTGGATGTATTCGCGTATATCCTCAAGTAATTTAGTAACAATAGATAACCTCATACAAACAGGCGCAACAACAGTTGTAACAAATACTTCAGGTTTATTTCACCTGGGTTTTTTAAATGGTAGCGCAAGTACTGGTGCAGAACTTGGCTACTTCTCCAACTACAGCCGAACAACACTTTCTCCAATAGTTGGTGGATTACAATGCACCGGAAATGATATTAATTTATTAGCCACAAATGTTATTGGTGCTACTTATCAATGGACGGGCCCGAATGGATTTAGTAGTAATATTTATAATCCAAGCATTTCAAATATCAATCCAAGCTATTCAGGATATTATGTAGTATCAGCAAATATTTTAGGATGTGGTAGTTTTATAGATAGTACACTTGTAACAGTAAATCCTGTACCCACTATTAGCATTAGCACAGGCGATTCTATTTGTTTGGGAAAATCAAAAACACTCGCACTAAATTTTTCTGGAACAGCGCCCTTTGTTTTTAGTTACTCCGATGGATTAAAAACCGATACTATTTCGGGGATACCGCTTTCTAATTATTCATTAAAATTGAGTCCTGTTGTTACTACTACTTATGCAGTAAAACATGTAACTGATGCAAACTCCTGCACAGTAAATGCTAGTAATAATATTTTAAATATTGCAACAACTGTAAAAGTAAATCCAAACCCTAGTGTTGGATTTGTAATGCCGCTAAAAGTTTGCACACCAATGGGATCCGCTAACTTTTTAGACACTAGTAAAATTGCAGATGGCACAGCATTAAAATTTACCTATCGTTGGAATTTTGGAGATGGCGGAATAGATAGCATTAAAGCACCTGTACACAATTATACTACTCCCACAAATCAATCGGTTCAATTAATTGTTAGTTCTATTGATGGATGCGTTGATTCGCTAACCAAAACATTGCCTGTGTATGCAACACCCGTTGCAAATTTTAGCGTGACGCCTGTGTATTGTTTGCGCGATAGTTTACAAATTAAAGAGCAATCAAATGCAAATGGAAATACCATAACAAGATGGCATTGGCGTTTTGCAAATGGCATAACGAATACTAAACAAACACCTAGTTATACTTATTTAAATTCGGGCAATCAAAACATACAATTGGTAGTAGAAACCGATAAAGCTTGTGTTAGTGATACGCTAACAAAATCAGTATTAATTAACCCATTGCCTATTGCAAACTTTACAACTAGCACAAAGCATTGCGAAAATGCCGCGATTAATTTTTTAGATGCCTCTGTAGCCAATGCAGGAAATTTAAAAAGATGGAATTGGAATTTTGTTGATGGAACAAAAAAAGACACTATTAGCGGCGCACCTTTTTATAAAACGTATACCGACTGGAATACTTATCCAGTTCGATTAATGGTTGAATCAGATAATGGTTGTAAAAGTGATACGGTTGTTTTACCAGTTATTATTCACGCACAACCGCATGTAGGATTTATATTACCAGAAGTTTGTTTAGATGATGCCGTAGCTATTTTTACAGACACTACCACCATTGCAGATGGCAGTAATGCCATTGCATATCAATGGAATTATAATGCAAGTACTCCTGCTATTACACCTATTCCAACAATCACTAGCCTTACTACTAAAAATGGATCGGCACATTACAATGTATCCGCCAACTACAAAGTCACTTATAAAGTAACCACCTCCTTTGGCTGTGATTCTTTATTAACGCGTGACTTTACAGTAAATGGCTCTACACCACATGCTAATTTTGTGGTGTTGAATGATACCAAATTATGCAGCAATGATTCTATACGCATATATGATTCATCGTATGTAGATTTTGGCATTATAACTAAAAATAATATTTATTGGAACTATGTTAGCGCGTCATCGGTAGATAGTGTTGATGATAATACTTTGTTTAAAAAGCAGTACCCTCATTTGTATCCTGATTTTCAAACACCTGCTACAAAAACGTACCAAATTAGAATGACGGCACGCTCAGGTAATTCATCAGTGTGTTCAAATACTATTACCAAAACAATTACCATACACCAAAGCCCTAAAGTGCAGTTTACTACACTACCGGGAATTTGTAATGATACCACAGCGCGTCAAATTACGCAGGCCAAAGAACTAGGCGGAGTACCAGGTGTATTTGTGTATACCGGCAGTGGCACGAGTGCTACAGGACTATATACCCCCAATGGTCAAATCCCCGGTACTTATCCTATTAAATATTTTTACAGCACTTCTTTTGGCTGTGCCGACTCTGCCACAAAGCCAATCACGGTATGGCCTTCACCAGTAGCCAAATGGGGCGTGAATGCTATATTATGTGAGAAGAACAATATTCAATTTACCGATTCATCAGTAGCCAATTATAGTAGTATTGTACAGCGCTATTGGGATTTTGGAGATGGCACTAATATTATTTATACCAATAGTGCTCCGTTCACCAAACAATACGCCAGCGGCAATACCTATGCCACTAGTTTGCGTGTGGTAACCGATAGCGGTTGTAGAAGTACCTATAATATTCGAAACCTAAAACTGAATTTTTTACCAGTAGTGAACTTTACACTACCTAGTATTTGTTTACCAGATGGCAATGGCTTGTTTAAAAACATCTCCACCATCAAAGACAATAGCGAAGGGTTGTTTACGTACTTATGGAACTTTGGAGACCCGAATGATCCATCGGCATCAACGCTTAAGCAACCAACGCACAAATACACGGCACTAGGGCCAGTAAATGTGCAATTAAAAATAACGAGTAAAGACTTGTGTATTGATTCGTTAACGCAAATATTAGCTTCTATTTATCCGCAACCGAAAGCAAATTTTGTTGCCAATCCAACGGAGATTTGTTTGAATGACCAGATTAATTTTATAGACAATAGCGATGGAAAAACCAGTGCGATGAATACTTGGTATTGGGATTTAGCCAATGGCACAAGTTCTGGCGTGCAAAACCCCATCAAGCAATTTACCGACTCTGGAAGTTTTAAAATCAGTTTGTATGCCTATAACCAACAGGGTTGTGTAAGTGACACGATGGTTAAAACAGTAATCGTACACCCTTATCCGAAGTTAGTATTAGGTCCTAATTTGAAGGTATTGGAATTTGGAATGACATTGATTAAACCAAAATATGTGTATGGCACAGCATTGAGTTATTTATGGACACCAGCCACAGACCTGAGTAGCGATACAGCAAAGGTGCCAATATGTAAACCGAAAGCAGATATCACGTACAAACTAACTTTAACGGGAATAGGCAATTGTTCGGTATCGGATACGATATTTGTAAAAGTATTGTTGGCACCGGTGGTACCAAATATATTTTCGCCAAATGGAGATGGCATTAATGATACTTGGAAAATAGAATACCTAGAATCTTATCCTGGCGCAACGATAGATGTATTTAATAGGTATGGTCAAAAAGTCTATTCGTCATTGGGTTACGATATAGAGTGGGATGGCACCTATAATGGCAATCCTTTACCTGTGGGTACTTATTATTATATTGTGAATCCTAAAAATGGACGGGCTTTAATTAGTGGATCGGTAACAATTATTAAGTAAAACAAGTTGCACAAAATCCCAACCAATAACTAAAATCGGCCTTCTAATTCCTTAAAATCTAATAGCGTTTTTTAAATTGTCCGCCCCTTGTATCTGGTCGGCCGCCATTATTGGAATTGCCATTACCACGGTTGTCGCGGTTTTGTGCAGTGTTGCCATTGGCATTTCTGTTATTAGGTCTACCGCTATTTCCGCCTGCTCTGCCATCTGCATTGCGGTTGTTATTGTTACGTCCACCAAAATTTTGTTGCCAACGTCCACCGCCATTGTTTGGTCTGTAATCGTCGCGTTCAAAGTTTTGATTGCGGTGTTTAATATAAGGCGTGTTGCTAAATTCTAATTCTCCACCAGTAATATTATTTAACTCTGCACGGATAGAATCATCGTGAACCAATTCTTTGTGCCAGTTACTATAAGCCAGTTTCATGTAGTAGGCAATTGCATGCGCAAAACCTGCTTTTTTCTCTGGATCTTCTTCCTTCAAAGCCTTATCAATAACCACTTCTAGGTTTTTACCTAAGTGCGCATATTTTGGATGACGCTTAGGATAAGGAAGTGGATCGGGTTTAAGTTTATAGGTTTCTTTTAGTGGGATAGGATAAGGGCTGTCTACCTCTAATTTAAAATCGCTGATAAAAAATAAATGATCCCACAATTTGTGGCGGAAGTCTTCTACATTTTTTAAATGCGGATTTAAAAAGCCCATTAATTCAATAACTGCTTTTGTTTGCTCTTGACGCTTTTCGCGGTCTTCTATCGTTAATAAATACTCCACCATCTTTTGTACGTGACGGCCGTATTCTTTCATTCCCAAATAATTTCGATCTGTATTGTATTCCATCTGATCATTCAAATTCATTAGCAAATGTAGGCATTGCTAGTTGTTAGCAGAAATTTTGTGTTTGAGCAAAAATAACAATCAATCAGTATCTTCGCAAAATGGAAGCTTTATTGCAACAAATTGAAGGATATAAGCAGGAAATAGCTGCTGCCGATGCTACTAACGCCGAAATGGCGGAAGCTTTTCGTATCAAATGGCTTGGTACAAAAGGGTTGGTAAAGGCAATAATGGGCGAAATGAAAAACGTTCCGAACGAGCAAAAAAAGGCTTTCGGACAAATTTTGAATGATTTTAAACTGTTTACTGAAACCAAGTACGAGGCGTTGAAAGCCAATACAGCTGCGGATATTGCAGCTGGTCCATCGATCGATTTATCGCTTCCTGGCGATGCGATTGCGGTTGGAACACGTCATCCATTAAATATTGTTAGAAACCAAATAGTGGCTATTTTTCGCCGTTTGGGTTTTGCGGTGGCAGAAGGTCCTGAAATTGAAGATGACTGGCACAATTTCGGTGCTATGAACCTTCCTGAAGACCATCCCGCTCGCGATATGCAGGACACTTTTTATATCAACCAAAACCCTGCCTGGTTATTACGCACCCATACAAGTAGTGTTCAGGCACGTGTCATGGAAACGCAAAAACCGCCAATTCGGGTAATTTGCCCAGGAAGGGTTTACCGAAACGAAACCATTTCTGCGCGGGCACACTGTTTTTTTCACCAAGTAGAAGGGTTGTATATTGATGAAAACGTAAGCTTTGCCGATTTAAAACAAACCTTGTATTTCTTTGTACAAGAGATGTTTGGCAAGGATGTAAAAGTGCGTTTTAGGCCTAGTTATTTTCCGTTTACTGAGCCTAGTGCCGAAATGGATATTAGTTGTTTGATTTGTGCGGGGGATGGTTGTAATATTTGTAAGCACACTGGTTGGGTTGAAATTTTAGGTAGTGGAATGGTGCATCCAAAAGTGTTAGAGAACTTTGGAATTGATTCAAATAAATATACTGGATTTGCTTTTGGAATGGGTGTTGAAAGAATTACCCAATTAAAATATCAGGTAAACGATTTGCGTTTGTATTCGCAAAATGATGTGCGTTTTCTAAAACAGTTTACGGGTGCCATGTAAAAAACATGCTGTCTTAAATTTTTAATAATTAACACCCAAAATATGTTTGCCATTCTAGCTTTTTTCTTTGGACATTGGTTTTTGTCGTTGTTTTTTCACTCGTTTTTTTTACACCGTTTTGCGTCGCATAAAATGTACACAACGAGTAAAAATTGGGAAAGATTTTTTTACCTAGCTACATGGTTTATTCAGGGGTCTTCTTTTTTAGTTCCACGTGCGTATGGTGTGATGCACAGAATGCACCATGTATTTAGCGACACAGAAAAAGATCCACACTCTCCACATTTTTTTAAAGATGTGTACCAAATGATGAAGAGTACGATTGTTATTTTTCGCGGATTTTTAACTGGAAAAAATTTACCCGATGCGCAATTCACTGCCGAGTATTTACCTGTCTGGGATCGTTTAGATAAATTTGGTCATCATATTATTACGCGATTAAGTTTTGGCGCTTTGTATACCTGCTTTTATATTTATTTTGCTCCTAATGCTTGGTGGTTTTTATTGTTACCTGTTCACTTTATGATGGGCCCCATTCAGGGAGCCATTGTTAACTGGTGCGGTCACAAATATGGCTATAGTAATTTCAATAATGGCGACCAATCTAAAAACACTTCACCTTGGGGAATTTTACTTATGGGAGAATTGTTTCAAAATAACCACCACTATGCAAAAGACGATGCAAATTTTGCAAAAAAATGGTTTGAGTTTGACCTTACATTTTTTGTGATGCGCGGACTAAATGCAGTTGGCATTATTAAACTCAATCCCATAGCAAACTAAGCAACATGTTTCATACAACTCGAGGTATTGTTTTGCGTACCGTGAAGTATGGCGAAACAAGTATCATCACCAATGTTTACACAGAATTATTTGGTGTACAGAGTTATATTGTAAAGGGGGTTAGAAAAAGCAGTAAAAAATCTGCCGGTAAAGCAAGTTATTTTATTCCTGCTGCTTTACTTGAAATGGAAGTGCAACACAATACCCAGCGTCAGTTACAATTTATTGGTGAATACCGGTGGAGTCATTTATACGAAAATTTATTTTTTGACGTTGTTAAAAATACGGTTTCTGTATACTTAATGGAACTCTTGCAACACGCACTCAAAGAGCCAGAACCCAATCCTAGCCTATATTATTTTGTAGAAGACAGTTTAAAAAAACTTGATACTGCTAATGATGCTTTTGGGGCTAATCTGCCTTTATACTTTATGCTGCACTTAGCTAGTGAGTTGGGATTTCAATTATTAGGATCTTATTCTGAACAAACCCCTGTATTTGATTTGCGTGAAGGAATGTTTATTGCCGAGCAACCTGCGCATCCTTATTTTATTGAAGGCCTTCTTGCTAAAACAACTTCTGAATTATTGCACCTTCAAAACAGCAATGAATTAGAAGTATTAATTTTAAATAGAAATATTCGGCGCGAATTATTAACTGCCTACCAAACATTTATGGCATTACATATTCAAGACTTTGGCGAAATAAAAAGCCTGCCTATTTTACAAGAAGTATTGAGTTAATTAAATTAATCTGCGCACTGCAGATGCGGTTGTTAATTGGTTATTTTCTATTCCATCAATTAAAATAATTCCAGGCTGTTTGCCTTTTGTTATTTCCCCGTATTGTTCATTGAAACCTAGTGCTGCTGCGCCATTAAATGTTGCCCATTGCAACTGCTCAGTTAATGGAATTGTTTTATAAAATTTACCAATTGTTTTTAGCTCGTTTAAAATACTCAGTGAATGATTGCTGGCTAAACTATCTGTTCCTACTACTATCCTGCAATTTTTTTCTCTAAACAGTTCTATTGGTGGCAATGCATTACTAATATATTGGTTGGCATTCACGCACAAACAATACTGCCATTTGTTGGGTTGGTCTGCTGCAATTTTTTGCAAATAATCAATATCTGATTCTTTAGTAAACGTATCATGTACTAACAATACTTTATCTGCACCATGTAAATGATGCGCTACTGATTGTACACTGCTTTTTCCTGTAGCTGTAAAAAAATCTGTGGGTATTTGCATGAACTCATACATCCTATTAAAATCGCCCGTCTTATTTAAAAAATACGCGTCTTCAAAATCGGTTTCTTGGTTGTGTAAGGAAGTTGTTTTTGCTTGAAAAAAGGGTTGCAATAATCCCCAGAGTTTTTGCGAAACAGAATAAGGCGCATGTGCTGCCATACTCAACCGGCAATTGCTTGAATTCAATTGCTCAAACAAATCATAGTATTCCTTTCCTTTTAAAAATCTTGGGTCTGCTATCATTGGCGACCATCCACTGATTTCTAAAAAAGTATAATAAGCCAATCGGTTTTTTGCTTTTTGATTTAAGCTGATAGCATTATTACTAATATCTCCTACTGCTACAATTCCGCTTACTATCATTTCATTTTCTGCATCACTAATAGCTTGCAAAATTTCGTCTTCTGGAAAATGTCTTTGCGTTACAATCGCTATAATAAAATCTACTAGTCCGGTATGTTCGGGAATTAATCCCTTCATATGACTCAGCTCTAAATGACAATGACTATTTACAAACCCCGGACTAATCCATCCATTCACCACCTGAATATCTTCGCCAGCTTCCTTTACCGAAACAACATCCGCCACCTTTCCTTTCTCATCAGTAATCAACACCTGATCGGCACCCAACAATTCCCTTCCAGTAAAAATATGCTCAGCCTGAAACTTTCTAAACCCCATACCTATAATTTGCGCGAAGTTCCGATAAAAAGCGTTCTGTTCGAGATTTCCTTCATCGCAGGCGGGATTGGCAACTAGTGAATTCGGGCTACACCGGGAGTTTCGAAAAACGCCTGCGGCATGTTTTTCGATGCTGACACTTCGTGCAGCACCTCACCCGCTAAATGCCCGAATTCACTAGTTGCCAATCCGCTCTGCTGAGGTCAAACATTATCGAGGAGGAGATGCCTGCGGCAAGTCGCCGGCACTTCGTGCGGCCCAGGGCAATTACTATTGCGAGGGTGATGCCTGCGGCAGGGGGGCTGGCACTTCGTGCGGCCCAGGGCAATTACTGTTGCGTGGGTGAGGGTTGCTGTACTTGAATTTTAAACAATTTGACTATTAAAATGCAATAAAATCAGGCTTTTGACTAGATAAAGAAAATTTTGTGCAAAATTATTATTGATAATCAATAAGTTACGAAGGTGCGATAAAAAATACTTTTCAAATTGCTTGGAAAATCAACCTATTCTCTATTAACTTCGCAGCCCGAATTAATCGGGATATTACTACTGGTGGGATAGCGCCAGAGAAATTTAAAAAAAACATTATGAGTAAACTTCATTTCACCACAAAGCATGCAAATGCGGCTACCGTGCAACATGATTGGTATGTTGTAGACGGCACTAATCAAACCGTGGGACGTGTATGTTCTAAAATTGCTGCTGTTATTCGTGGTAAGAACAAACCGTATTATACACCTCACGTTGATTGCGGAGACAATGTTATTGTAATCAACTGCGAAAAGGTTGTATTAACTGGTAACAAATTCCACGACAAATTGTATATGAACTATTCTGGTTTTCCAGGTGGTCAAAAAACAGAAGCTGCTGAAGACCTAATTAAGCGTCGTCCAGAAGTGTTAATAGAAAGAGCTGTAAAAGGCATGCTTCCTAAAAACCGTTTGGGTCGTAAAATGGTTAAGAAATTATTTGTTTACGCAGGTGCTGCTCATCCTCATGCTGCTCAGCAACCTAAGGAACTAAAATTCTAATTTAAACACATTCCAAAATAATAATAATGGAAAAACAAAAACACGCAGTTGGTCGTCGTAAAGAAGCTGTAACCCGCGTTTTCATAAGCAAGGGCGAAGGCAAGATCACTGTAAACGATAAAGATTACAAAGCTTATTTCCCTTTAGTATACCTGCAAAATCAGGTAGAAGCACCTTTAAAAACTGCTGAAGTTGAAGGTAAGTTTGACATTGTTATCAATGCTGCCGGTGGTGGATTGAAAGGTCAAGCTGAAGCTGCTAAATTGGGTATTGCTCGTGCACTATTAGAAGTAAACGCTGAATTACGTCCTGCACTTAAAGCTGCTGGTCAATTGAAGCGTGATCCTCGTAGTGTTGAACGTAAGAAATTCGGTCATAAAAAAGCACGTAGAAGCTTCCAGTTCAGTAAACGTTAATATTTGGGATTTGATATTGCTGATTTTATATTGGTATATCAACAACTCAATTTCAAATTTCAAATTAAAAATTTCAAACTCATACAATGGAAAATAACACTTCATTACAACAACAACTCCTGGAGGCCGGCGTACATTTTGGTCACCTGAAAAAGAAGTGGAACCCTAAGATGCTACCTTATATCTTCGCTGAGAAGAAAGGTATTCACATCATTGACCTGAACAAAACAGTAGATCATTTACAAGAAGCTGCTGCTGCTTTGAAGCAAATTGCTAAAAGCGGTAAGAAGATCATGTTTGTTGCTACTAAAAAACAGGCCAAAGAAATTGTTAGCGAATGCGCTAAGAAAGTGAACATGCCTTATGCTACAGAACGTTGGTTGGGTGGTATGTTAACCAACTTCAACACCGTTCGTAAAAGCGTTAAAAAAATGCAAAGCATTGAAAAAATGTTAGCAGATGGTAGCGCTGAAAGTTTAACTAAAAAAGAACGTTTAACTTTAACGCGCGACAAAGAAAAAATGGAAAAAGTATTGGGCGGTATTGCTCAATTAGGTCGTTTACCGGCTGCTTTATTTTTAGTTGATATAGGTCACGAGCATATTGCACTTGCCGAAGCAAAACGTTTAGGCATCACCACTTTTGGTATGGTAGATACCAATAGCGATCCTAATAAAGTTGATTTTGCAATTCCTGCAAATGACGATGCAACTAAATCAATCGCCATCATTACTAACTATATCATTGCTGCAATTGCAGAAGGTTTGGTAGAACGTCAAGCGTCTAAAGATGACGATGAAAGCGATGACAGCAACAACGAAAACGAAGCACGTGCACGTCGCTTAGAAGCAGAAGCACAAGGTGAAGCTGCTCGCGGTGGTAGACAACGTGGTGGTACCGGCGCTCCTGCTGGTGGACCAGGTGGCGCACCAAAACGTCGTGTTCCAACTAATAATAACCGTCGCCCAGCTGGTGGTGGTGGTGGAAGCAGATAGTTCCATAACAAACTGTTTGGGTCATTACGCTATTCTC
>JAPLEL010000231.1 GCA_026391415.1 Bacteroidota bacterium | reverse complement strand
TAATTTAAAAACTGATAGACTTACTTTAAGAATTCCTCCAGCAATATTAAAATTGAATCCTGGAATGATTGATAATAACTAAATAGAAACGATGAAAAAATTAGTAGCAATATTTTTATACTGTATTCCCTTTTTATTAAATGCACAAGAAGGATTTACAGTAACCATGCATATTAAAGGACTAGGTGACCATACTGTAAAAGTGAGTTATCAGAGAAATGGCAGATATGGTGTAGATACGCTTGTAAAACAGGGAAATGATTTAGTAGTATGGAAGGGTAAAACTGAAGATCCACAACTAGTAAGGGTAGAAGTGATGGATACAACACTTTATTTAAGGGTTGGAAAAGCAATAATGCCTTCACCTGCCTTGAGTTTTTTACTAGCCAATGCAGACATTGAAATTAATGCAGATGCCAAAGAAATTTTTACAGGAAGCATTACAAGTAAGCATCCAGATGTATTGTTGTATAATGGCATTAGGTTAATAGACATGCCAGGTGCTATTGAAACCTGGAATTTGCAAAAAGAGCAAAATAGAAAAAGAAATGCCAACGATACTATTGGTAATTTTAATATCGCACAACGATTGACTGCTTTAAAAAAGATGAATCAAGCAATGCGTATTCAGTTTTTAAATCAAAATCCTGCTTCCTTTACTAATTTGTTGGTTTTGCAATCATTGTTTTTAATTCTTCCAGTTAGTGAATCAGAAATAAAGTTCAATCAATTAAAAGACGAGCAAAAAAACTCTGCAACAGGTAAGGCTTTGATTTTAAAAATTGAAAGCAATAAAAGAACCGCAGTAGGTAAGCCAGTTATTCCATTTTCACAAATTGGTGCCGATGGAAAACTAGTAGATATAAGTGCATTGAAAGGCAAAGTGATTTTAATTGATTTCTGGGGTAGTTGGTGTGTGCCTTGCAGAATGAGTCATCCAGCATTAAAAAAACTGTATGAAAAATACAAATCAAAAGGCTTTGAAGTTATTGGAATAGCCAATGAGCTAGCCAATAGTACCAGAGATAAAGGCAAACAGGATATAGCATGGCGTAAAGCCATTAAAGAAGATGGTTTAAAATGGCTACAAGTAATGTACGATCCTGCTATTATGGACCTAGTTAAAGAGTTTGATATTAATGGATATCCAACCAAATTTTTAGTAGATCAAAATGGGAAATTTGTCATGAAAATTTTAGGAAATAGCGACAAACTTCATGCAGATTTAGAAGAAAAATTGGCTTTGTTATTGCCTGATTAGATTATATCATCCTTAAAGCAAAAGCCAGTTATAATAATTTATATCTGGCTTTTGCTTTAAGGAAATATCCAAAATCAGGTTTTAGCGAATCATTATAAACAATAAGAATAAAATTAAAATAAAGTGTGTTTAAATTGTTAACTTAGGTGAGAATTCAAATAGGGGTTATTTACATTGATATTTATATTAATATGGTTATTGAAAACGAATCTTAACTTATTATATACTGAAGTTGAACTATTAAAAAAACTGTCAGAAGATGAAGGGAAGAAAATTATTTTAAAGTCTTAATAGTATACAATTACAATGTTGTCAATTTTGAAAAATAAAAATTAAAGTAACATGAAAATTTCATCTAACTGTTTCGGGGTATCAAATTTTTTTCATAGAAAAATGATTAAAAATATGAAACTTACGGTATTTGTTTTTTTAGCAATTTGTTTGCAAGTTTCTGCAAGGGGGTATTCGCAAAAAATAACCCTAAATATGCAGAATGTAACTATAGACAAAGTGTTTCAGGAAATCAAAAAACAAAGTGGTTTTTTATTTTTATATAATAATGATGAATTAAAAAAAATAGGAAACATAAGTGTAACAGTAAAAGATGTTGATGTTCTTGATGCATTAGAACGTAGCCTCTCATCTACAGGTTTGACTTTTAAAATTATTGACAAAACAATTGTACTTAACCCTAAAAAAACAAATTCAACACTAATTAAAACTGATCCAATTCCTGTGGAAATTGAAGTAAAGGGCCGTGTTCTGAATGAAAAAGGAGACCCATTAGAAGGTGTTACCATAGGTCTAAAAGGAGGGAAGCAAATTACAGCCACAAATGCAAATGGGGAATTTAAATTGAACATTGAAGATCCTAATGCTACTTTAGTTATATCAGCTATAACTATTGAACCTATTGATTTCAAACTAAATGGTAGAAATAATCTTACAATAACAGTTAAAACAAAAACATCAATATTAGAGGATGTTTCAGTTTCATCTGTTAATACAGGGTATCAGACTATATCTAGAGAGAGAAGTGCTGGTGCTTTTTCTAAACCTAATCAAACAATGATTCAAGACAGATCGAGTAGTGCCAATTTGTTGCAGCGCCTAGAAGGTCTTGTTCCAGGGTTCGCAATAAATCTGAGTCAGGGATCTACACCAACGGGTTCTAATCGGATGCAAACAGGGGAAGGAAATTCCAATCAATATATCATACGTGGCATTGGCTCTGTACAGTCAGATCGGGCTCCATTATATGTTGTCAATGGTATTGTTTTAGATGATCTTTCTTCACTTAATGCAAATGACGTAGAAGATGTAACTGTTTTAAAAGATGCAACAGCATCATCCATCTGGGGTTCAAGAGCTGCAAATGGAGTTGTTGTAATCAAAACAAAAAAAGGAAGATCAAATGATAAGATAAAAGTGCAATACGATGCTTTTTATAATATGCTGGGTAAGCCAGATTTTCTTTCATTTCCAAGAATGACTAGTGCTCAATTTATTAAAACAGCAAAAGAGGTATTTGATCCAGTTACTAATCTTTGGAGTAGCGTATCGGCCTTTACAAACGCCACTTCAGGAGGAGGGGTTCCTCCTCATGAAGTTATTTTATATAACCAAAATCGTGGACTCATTACAGCAAGTCAAGCCAATGCGCAATTAGATAGTTTGTCAAAAATATATAATGGAAATCAAATAGGAGATTACTTTTACAGGAATCAAGCTTTAATGAATCAAACAGTATCATTAAGTGGAGGGAGTAAAAACTATAATTTTTATGGATCTTTTTCATATGTAAATAATCAAAGTTACATTCCTGGCGAAAAAAGTAACCAATACACAGTAAATCTTAGGCAAGATTTAAATGTAAGTAATAGGGTTAAGCTTTTTTTGATTACTGATCTTTCTAACGCTATTTCAAGTACAAAACGGACAATTTTAACAGACAATAGGTTTTTGCCTTACCAATTATTTAAAGATAATAATGGGAACAGTACAGATATGTCTTACCTAACCTATATTACTACAGACTCAATAAAAAAAGTTTTTGAAAGAAAAAGTTTAATAAACCTTAATTATAATCCAATTGATGAGTTTAATAGAGGCGAGACAAATAAAAATGGTGTACTAGCAAGAGTTACTGGAGGGTTATCATTAAAACTATTGAAAGGATTAAAATTTGAAGGAACGTATGGATACGCTTTGGGTAATAATAAATCTACTGACTATGATGCAGAGAGTAGTTTTCTAACAAGGAGTACGCTTGTGAAATTCACTCAAGAAGCTGTATTGCCCTCCACTATTCCAACGTATTTTTTACCAAAAACGGGAGGACAATTGTCTACTTATAATTCGATGCAAAAAAATTGGACAGTACGAAATCAATTGGTTTTTGATACTGGATTCAACGGTCGTAAACATCAAATAACAATATTGGTAGGACAAGAAGCAAAGCAAAGTTTTTCTAATAATTCTAATTCAGTTATAAGAGGTTATGATCCATTGCTTTTAACTTTTCAAAACATTGATTATAATACACTAGCCCTTACTGGTGTTACAAACCCTGTTGTGGCTAATAATACTGGTAAT
>JAPLEL010000196.1 GCA_026391415.1 Bacteroidota bacterium | reverse complement strand
GTATCAAATCCACCATAATTAACCATATAAACCCGAGTTTGTAATCCCCCACTAATTAATCTAGATACAATCTTTAGTTGATCTGCCAATGAATTATTGGTAGGATAAGTAACTTGTGTTACCACTTTTGATGCAGCATCTTTTATAATGGTTGCATACTGTTGGGTTTGTTGTGAGATGGATCGAATAAATGACAATTCTTTACCTGCTGGCGTATCTGGTACAGGATCTTGTATGCCATTAATTAAATTATAAAAATTACTGGTATTACTTATGCTCATACCCATATTTACTGCAGGGCCTTGAAGTGTTAGTGAAGTAACAGAACCAATTTGAATGGCCAACGGATCTTTTTTTGATGCATTAGGATATCCATTGGGGAAATTGGGATACTCATAATTTAAATACCTTCCTGCCCATCCACTATCAACCACATCTTTGCTATCGCTAGCACTCATCCAAATATCTGTTGCCCTAAAATGAGAATAACTCGGTTGAGGATATCCTACTGATTGAACCACTTTTAAATTTCCATTATCGTACAAGTCATGTAAACCAGTCATAGCAGGATGTAACCCAACTTTACCATTTAATGTTAACGTTTTTTCTTCAGGAATATAGATATTAGAACGTGCATTTACATAACTACTAAAATTTTCAATTGGTATAACCATGTTTAAACCATCGTTACCACCACTAAGTTGAATGATCACAAAAACATGGTCCGTTTCTGTTACAGGCAAATTCAATGATTTCATCATTGGTGATTCTGCACTAAATGCTTTAAAAGAAAATCCACCTACCAAAGAAGGCAGTAAAACACCTGCAGGCATTACATTTCGTAAAAAGTTTCTTCTTTTCATTAGAGGATATTTAGGCTAATTGATACTCAGATAAATCCATGAAATATTTTATCAAATCACGTAGTCTATTTTTTACAATAGTTGCGTTGGCTGTATTTGTGGGTGTTGTAATAAATAGATTCCAGGCATCTGTCCAATATGAATCTGTGCTTTGACCACCTAATAAAATATCCGTTTTAATTTGCTTTTTAGATGCTTCAGAAATATCTACACGCAATAAAAACTTCGCTATATCGTAAATCAGTTTATTTGGATCTCCAGGAGTAGCAAAACTTTGCGCAAAAGCAACGCCGTCAATTTGTATTTTTTTTGCATTTAAAGTATAGCCACTTACAATCATGGTGTCTGTAAATTGATTACGCTTGGGTAACGTATCGCTATTAATCCAAATTTCATAAAACTGTGGCGACTGATAATAGGCTTTCCATCCACTAACATCTGGTGGATCGCCAATATTTTGTTGCATATTAGATACCCAACTTACTAAATAATTATACATACCATAATTGGTTGCATAATCTGTTTCTGGCTGAAATGCAATTTCAAATTCTCTACACATCCCAACTACTAAATCTACAGGACTTTTAATTTGCGCACCCCTAGTTAAGTTATCATAAAAATGTTCGCTTTTTAATAAAGCACTTAATACTGGTTTTATTTCGTAATTATTTAAGCGAAAAATATCGGCCAATGGCTTAATTATATTTGCTTCAATAGTATCGTCAATATCATAATACACAAACCAACGATAGATTCTTCTGCATACATATTTTGCAATTTCTTGTGATGCAAAAATCATGTTCAGCATAGCATCAATCTCTGTATCCCCTGCTGTAGCAGTAGTTTGCCCGTTGATAATTGTGTTATTGTAAAAAGAAGAAAACTGTTTGTTTACTTTATTATGACGCGTGATGTCGAAATAAGAGGTATTGGTAGTGGAATTATTCCTCCATCCAGTGAGCACTTGGGCTGCTGCTTTTACATCTGCTTCGGTATACAAAGAATCCTTGCCTTTTCCACAGCAAAATAATTCTTGCAATTCTCTACCATAATTTTCGTCGGGTGCTGTTGCAGTGTTACTTGCCCCATTTAAATACACCAACATACCAGGGTCTATAGTGATATCTTTCGTTAGTGTTTTAAAATTTCCTAATGCACTATTTCTTAATAATGTATGATGATTATATACGTATTGTGAATTATTAATATCAGCAGTTTCTGTTGCAAAATGGTTGTGCCAAAACATTGTCATTTTTTCACGAATGCTTCTGTCTTGGTTAATCATTACACCCATCCACCATTTTTTAAAAGAGGCTCTTCTATAACTATAAATATTACCATCATTATTTGAATCTAATACCCAAGTGGTTCCTAGAGCGATATTGGTATCTGGGGTAACAACGGTAGTTGATGGTGTATATTCTTTTAAGGGCGGATTTGGAATTGGATCAGTGGGATTGAGCAATTCATCTACCGACTGCGTTAATGTTTTTGTTTTAAAATACTCAATATCAATTTTACGCGCTCCAAACATCGTTCTTTTGAGAAGATGCCTTACCTCATTTTCTGTCCATGGCCCTGAATATACCGTTAATCCCCCTGTGGGTAATGGTGGTTCTTCCATTGCTGGATTTTTTAAGCCTCTAGCTTTTGAAATAAAAGAACGTCTGTCCATAAGTAGGGAATTTATTAGTAGTTAATTCATTAACAATTTAATAAAATAAATTTAGAATAAAAAAAATTTAGTAGCCAATTTTTAAAATATGACAAATTACAGACATAACCCAATGGGTTTGTCAATTTATTACTACAAGAATACTACAGTATTTACTATGTATTAATTTAAATGATAAATGAGATTTACACCAGCGAACTTTATGAAACTGAAGGATTCAGTGCATTAATTACAAATTGAACCTACATTGTTACCATTGCTTTAATGACGCCAGTTTCTGGTAATATCCAACTTGCAAAATTTGTTTTCACTTCATTAAACGCAACCCTATGTGTAATATATTTTGATGCGTCAATTTCTTTAGATAAAAAATGCTGAATAACAGTTTCAAAATCTTGCCTATTGGCATTTCTACTACTCATTAAACTAGCCTCACGTTTGTGAAATTCTGGATGACTAAAAATAATTTCTCCTTTTTGCAAACCAACTAATATATACCTTCCACCATGAGCCAAGTATTGAAATGACTGATTGATGGCAGCCAAATAGCCAGTTGCATCTATCACTACTGTTGGCATATCTCCATTGGTAATTATTTGTATTTGTTCATATGCATTTTCTATTCTAGGATTAATCACATAAGGAATTTGTAAAGTGTTTTTACAAAAATTCAATCGCTCTGCATTAATGTCCATGGCAATTACTTTTGCACCGGCCATCCTAGCCATCTCCATCGTTCCTAATCCAATAGGGCCAGCACCTACTACTAAAACAAATTCACCAGCTTTTACACCGGCTCTGTTTACACCATGCGCGCCTATTGCTAATGGTTCCACTAAGGCCATTGCATCTAACGTTAATCCCTGCGTATGCACCAATGAATAAGAAGGAACTGAAACAATTTCTTGCATGGCACCATTAATATGAACACCAAACACTTGAATTTGTGTGCAGCAATTTGGTTTGTTATTTCTACAAGCAATACAAGCGCCACAATTAAAGTAAGGAATAATGGTTACCAACTCACCTACCGAAAAACCATCGGCATCTGTTTGAATAATTTCAGCAGCCAACTCATGACCCAATATTCTTGGATAACTAAAAAAAGGCTGTGTTCCTTCAAAAGCATGTAAGTCTGTTCCGCAAATACCTATTCTTTTTATACGTAATAATGTTTGGCCAGGTTGCGCAATGGGTGTATCAATTTCTTTGTATTCAAATTGTCCGGGTTCTAAACATACGAGTGCGTTCATGGTATTTGTTTATGCGTTAGCCAAAGCCCTGTCTAGGTGTACATATCCGCCATCTACATGAATAATTTGTCCGGTGGTATGGCTTGATGCATCAGACAATAAAAAAGCAACTGCATTGGCAATTTCTTCGGCCGTAGTCATTCTATTTTCTAATGGAATTTTACTGCAGATTTCTGTTAACTTTTGTTCTGGCTCTGCTAATGTTTTTATCCATCTTTCGTAAGCAGGTGTCCAACATTCTGCTACCACAATTGCATTTACACGAATACCATATTTTAATAATTCTACCGCCCATTCGCGTGTTAAAGCATTCCTGCCACCGTTAGCAGCAGCATAGGCAGAAGTATTGCCCTGTCCGGTTTCTGCAGTTTTAGAAGTGATATTTAAAATAGCACCTTTACTTACTTTTAATGCAGGTAAAGCATGGTGTGCCATCATATAATAATGCACTAAATTATTGTGTAAACTTTTCATGAAGCGTTCATAGTCTCCGGTTTCTAAACCTACGCCATCATTGTATCCTGCATTGTTTACTAATCCATCAATTCTTTGGTATTTTGCTGTAATTGCAGCCACTGCATTACCTGCAGCAATAGGATCAGACAATTCCGTTAGCACCTGCCATGCTTGTCCACCTGCAGCTATAATTTCATTCACTGTTATTAAATTATCTGCTTCACTATGTCCTACAATTACGGGAATAGCACCTTCTTTTGCTAATACCTGTGCAATTCCTTTTCCAATTCCTTTTGCGCCACCTGTTACTATGATTACTTTATTGGTAAGATGTAAATTCATTTTTTACTATTTATAAATGATAGAAATTTATTGCATTTTTTCCAAAAACCATTTCTTGTTCTGCTGCTGAAAATTGACTGAAATAATTAGTTACAACTGCAGCCATTTTTTCATAAGAAGCAGCAACAAAACATACTGGCCAATCAGACCCAAACATGATACGTTCTAAACCAAATGATGCTACAACTGCATCTAAATAAGGTGTAAAATCTGCTTCCTTCCAATTCAACCAATCAGCTTCAGTAACCATACCACTTATTTTACAAAACACATTTGAATATTGCGCCAATGCATGCATACCAATTTTCCAATCTGCTATATTACCATCTTTAATAAATGGTTTGGCCAAATGATCAATCACAAAAGGTTGATTAGGAAATTGTTTCACTAGTTCCAATGCAGCAGACAAATGTTTGGGATAAATTAAAATATCATAAGTAAATCCATAATTGGCTAATTGACCAATGCCGCTAATAAATTCAGGGCTTAACATAAAACTAGGATCTTCTCCTTGTAAAATATGTCTAAAGCCTTTTACAATGGAATATTGTTGATAGTGCGCTAGCCTTTCAACCAAATCGGGTGCTTTTAAATCAACCCAACCAACTACGCCTTTTATAAATGGATTATTACTTGCTTGTTCAATTAAAAAATCAGTTTCCTGTTCTGTTTGGTCGGCCTGAACTGCTAAGCATCCATCAATTTGATTGGCTAATAAAATGGGCGCTAATTGTGTTGGAAGAAAATCTTTTCTAATAAGGCGCATTGAATCATCCATCCAATCATGCTTGGCTGCATTGTATTGCCAAAAATGTTGGTGTGCATCTATTTTCATGGTTATGCTTTTGGTTGGTAAGCAATAATATTTTGTTGAGAAACACCCAATCCATCAATTCCCAATTCAATTACATCGCCCGGTTTTAAATATACGGGTGGATTCATTCCAAGACCAACTCCTGCTGGAGTTCCAGTAGAAATTATATCACCAGGTAATAAGGTCATAAAACAACTGATATACGAAATCAATTGTGGGATATTAAAAATCAAATCATCGGTATTACTGTCTTGAACAATCTTACCATTTAATGATAACCACAAACGCAATGAATGTGGGTTAGCAATTTCATCTTTGGTTACCATCCAAGGGCCAATAGGTGCAAATGTATCACAGCCTTTTCCTTTATCCCAAGTACCGCCTCTTTCTAATTGAAAGGCGCGCTCACTCACATCATTATGCAAACAATATCCTGCAACATAATCCATGGCATTTTCTTCAGTCACATAACTAGCTTTTTTTGAAATGACTACTGCTAATTCTACTTCCCAATCTGTTTTTACAGAATCTCGCGGAATAACAATAGCATCATTAGGCCCTACAACTGCCGTAGTTGATTTCATAAACAAAATTGGCTCAGTTGGTATGGCCGCATTAGTTTCCTTAGCATGCTTTGCATAATTCAATCCAACACAAAGCACTTTAGAAGGCCTTGCTACAGGGCATCCTAAACGCGTAGTAGCCGCAACAACAGGCAATGTATTTGCTTGGTTCGATAACATCCATTCTAATTGTGCAATTCCTCCACTAGCAAAAAACAATTCATCGTACTCTTTAACAAAAGCAGATACATCATAATTTATACCATCAATATGCACGCCTGGTTTTTCTGCACCAAGTTCTCCAAAACGAATTAATTTCATATAGTTATTTTAATTTAATTGAATAATTGTATCGATATCATTTAGTTGAATTGCGTTTAAATAAATAAATAATTCATCTGTTTGCTGCTTAAATTTAACAGGTATTTTTCCATTAAATAAAATAGCAGTATTTACTTGACCTATAAACTGAGAAATAAATAAAGGATTCATAGATTAATTATTTAAATGAATAAAGCCACCGTCAATTGGATAATCATTCCCTGTTATAAAACTAGACTCATCACTACACAAATACAAGGCCAATGATGCAATATCATCTACAGATCCCATTCTGCCAATAGGTTGAGATTTAGATAATTTTTCAAACATCTCCGCTTCTTTTCCAGGATAGTTTTTAGCAATAAATCCATCTACAAATGGGGTATGTACTCTTGCTGGAGAAATTGAATTACAACGAATATTTTCGTGAAGATAGTCCCTTGCCACACTCATAGTCATGGCAACAATGGCACCCTTACTCATACTATAGGCAAATCGATCAGGAATACCTATTAAAGCGGCAATAGATGCAAGGTTTAATATAACACCTTTGCCATTTGATTTTATACCTGGAATGGCTGCAAACATTGCATTGTAAGCTCCTTGAACATTTACCCTAAACACTTTGTCAAAATCGGCACTGCTCGTTGTTTCAATAGTGCCCACATGTGCAATGCCTGCATTGTTTACCAAAATATCTAGCGTTCCTATTTTTTCAAATATATTAATCATGGCATTTTGGTCGCTTACATCAGCAGCATGTGCATGAGCATTACCACCTAGTGCTTTAATTTCAGCAACAACTAATTCAGCTGCTGCTAAATTAAAATCTATGATATGTATTGTGGCACCTTGTTTGGCAAAGAGTATGGCAATAGCTCTACCAATGCCACTTGCTGCACCAGTAATGGCAGCTGTTTTATTTGTTAGATTAAACATAATTATTAATTATTTTAATGAAAATATTTTTGACATAAGCACCCATTTTTCGCCAGGCTTTGCAAATGGAAAAGGCTTTTGAAACTGCCACAATAAAGTTTCCCATTCTTGTACTTTAGGATTACTGGCATCCGCATGAGATTTTGCCTCAAAACTAAACTGTTCATTTACTTCCATAATCATAAACAAACGGTTGCTTACCCTATAAATTTCCATTTGTTCAATACCAGCACTACTAATCGTTTCTAAAATTTCTGGCCAAACATTTTTATGCCATTCTTCGTATTGGGCAATTAATTGGGCATCGTCATATAGATCGAGTGCTAAACAATATTTCTGAAACATATTTAATCAATTTTTTATTTAATAGGAATCACTTTGTGACCTTTCCATCCAAAATAAAATATAAAGGCAAAACAAACCAATGGAACAATATATCCTAATTGAATATTTTGTGTAAGATCACTAATATAACCTAGTATTGGCGGCATTAATGCACCACCCACTATCGACATAATAATTAAACTACTACCCATTTCGGTATCTGCTTCTAATTGATTTATGCCCAGCGAAAAAATGGTTGGAAACATAATAGACATAAAAAATGCAATGCCAATAACACAATAAACAGTAGACATTCCCTTTAACAAAATGGCTCCTAAACAAAGAACTACACACATAGCAGCGTAGAATGCCAATAATTTAGGTGGCGCAATATATCGCATGAAAAATGTTCCTGCAAAACGGCCAATCATAAATGCCATTCCACAACCCCAGCCTAAATAATCTGCCGCTTTAACTCCATCTATTCCGGCCGCTTTAATAGCAAATAAAATAAAAAAACTAAACACACAAACTTGCGCACCAACATAAAAAAATTGTGCTATCACTGCCCAACGTAAATGGGAATGACGCAGGGTATGTAAGATACTTTTACCATCACTCGCTTCATCCTTAATTTCTGGTAATTTAATAAAAGCAAATATGATAGCTATTAATACAATAATACTTCCTAAAATAAAATAAGGTGTTTTTACAGACGCTGCTTCTGAAGCCAATGCAATTTGCTTTGCAGAATCGGTCATTTTACTTAATACTTCGTCACTAGCACCTTGGGTTAAAATAATTCTTGCACCAATAATTGGCGCAAGGGTTGCAGCCAAACCATTAAATGATTGGGCAAAATTTAAACGTTGTGTAGCAGAGGCAGGATCACCCAATAAAGAAGCATATGGATTTGCAGCCGTTTCTAAAATGGTTAATCCACAAGCAATTACAAATAAAGCTGCAAGAAAGAAAGCATATTGTTGTGTATTAGCTGCTTGAATAAACAAGAAAGACCCAATGGCAAATAATACTAAGCCAAGTATGATACCAGCTTTATAACCATAGGTTTTAATAATATATCCTGCAGGTAATGCCATTACAAAATAGGCAATAAATACAGCAGAATCAATCAACGATGATTGCAATGTGTTTAAACTAAACGACTTTTTTAAATGTGGAATTAAAATAGGGTCTAGATTATGTACAAAACCCCACATAAAAAATAAGGAGGTAATCATAATAAAGGCAAAACGAGTGGAAGCAGTTTTATTTGGCATTGCAATTGATTATTATTAAAAATTGTTTTGAATTAAACCCTTGTAAAGAAAACTGATATTCCATATAATAAAGTAAAAATTTTATTAGGTGGAATAAATTGCTGTATTTTCGTAAAGCAATTTTTAACAAATGATACAAGTTATTAACCGCGCTTTGGATATTTTGGAATATGTGTCGAATGAAACACAAAAACCCAAGTTAATGGGGCATATAGCGCGCGACCTGCAACTTAACCCAGCTACTTGTGCCAATATTATTAAAACACTCGTCAATAGAGGTTATTTAGAAAAATCTGATATTCAAAAAGGATATATTTTAGGAAAAAATAGCCGACAATTGTTAGGCAACAACCAAACATTTGCTAGTTTAATTTCCGCTGCAGAACCCGAAATGGAAAGCATTACTAACTTAATTAATGAGAAATGTTTGATTGCCATTTTAAAGGCCGATAAAAGAGTGGTTATTTATAAAAATAACTGCGCGCAAATGGTGCAAGCAAACACACCAGACGAAAAAAAAGCATACGACTCTTCTACCGGAAGACT
Organism: Bacteroidota bacterium; assembly: GCA_026391415.1. Lineage (GTDB taxonomy): Bacteria > Bacteroidota > Bacteroidia > Chitinophagales > Chitinophagaceae > Sediminibacterium. The sequence continues at coordinate 19,817 of JAPLEL010000196.1, read as the reverse complement.
ATTAGTGGCAATGCTTTCAGAAGAATCACTCGCAAAGTTTATTGAACAATACCAACTCCCATCAAAAGCAATTTGGCAAGACGCCAATACCTATGAAAAATTCATGGAACAAATAAAATTGATTCGAAAAAATAAATATGCATTAATTGAAGACAGCGTACAAGTTATTGGTATTGCAGCGCCTATTTATGAGAAAGGTATGCTTGTAGCAAGTTTAAGTATCTATTTACCAGCCTTTCGTTTTAGCAATACCACCCGAAAAAAAATGATTCAGCTTTGTGTTAGTTCAGCAAAAAAAGTATCCGCCAAATTAGACTAATAAGCAATCTATAATCCCATTGCAATCCGTTAATTTTAATCAATGAAAATCATTTTCTGTTCTCTTGGAAAAAGTAATGAACCGTATGTTACTGCCGGCATAGAAGACTTTACTGCTAGAATTAGTAAATATTTTTCTGTGGGATGGCAAATTATCCCTCCTCCCAAAAATGCTGCTAGCCTAGCAGAGCCTGTTTTAAAAAAAGCCGAATCTCAAGCAATATTGCAACAAATTCAACCCGATGATTTTTTAATTTTATTAGACGAACGCGGTCAACAATTTGACTCTATAGGACTATCTAAACTTTTGCAACAAAGGGCTAATGATAGTAGCAAACGGGTGGTTTTTTTAATTGGCGGCGCATTTGGTGTAGACGAAGCCATTACTAAAAGAGCCAATATTAGTTGGAGTTTGTCTAAACTTGTTTTTCCGCATATGTTGGTACGACTAATTTTGGCCGAACAAGTCTATCGAGCATGTACTATTTTACGCAATGAAAAGTACCATCATATTTAACCATTCATACTAAATTAACGCAAGTAATTCTGCGCTATTAGTCAAAAACGCTAAATTGCTTCTATGATTACTATCACGATTGCAATTGTTGCACTAACCTGTATCATTTCTTTTACGGCTTTTTCAAACGATAAAATAACTGAAGACCTCATTTTTTATCCTCCAGCTATAACCTATAAGAACCAATGGTACCGTTTTATTACCTGTGGATTTATCCATGCAGATATTATGCACCTGGCATTTAATATGTACTCATTCTATTTATTTGGAGAGATGGTTGAAAGTGCATTTGTATCAATCTTTGGCGATAAAGGAAAACCATTGTATTTGATTTTATATATCACTTCACTAGTTGTTTGCTTATTACCAACTTATTTACAGCACAAAGAAAATTATCATTACAGAAGTTTGGGCGCATCAGGGGCTGTATCTGCCGTAATTTTTGTTGGCATATTTTTAAACCCAACAATGCTCATGGGTATCTTTCCTATTCCAATTAATATTCCCGGATTTATTTTTGGACCAATTTACTTAGCACTATCAGCCTATTTAGCAAAAAAAGGCCACGGCAATATTAATCATTCAGCGCATATTTGGGGAGCGATATTTGGCATCTTATTTTTAGTAGTTTCTTGCCAATTTTTGAGCGATTATAGGCCCGTATCGGTATTTACCACAGATATATTAAGTTATCTAAAAATAGGCGCTTAATTTGCTTTAAATTGAATTGACAATAGTTGCTTAGTTGTAGGTGTGATTTTAAATCGATCATCTATTCTAAAGCCAATTACCCATACAATTTTTTTATTACTTTCTATTACCCATACTTTTTCCTTGTCTGTTTTAGATAATTTTTGGTCTATAAAAAACTTGCTTAATTTTTTCTTTTTTTGCATACCCAGTGGATAAAAATAATCGCCTGATTTATAAGGCCTTATTATTAATGGATATACCACATTTTCTGCATTTAACTGTGCGATATTTTTGTCTGAAGCAATTGACACCGCTGTGTTTTCAGATAAACGAAATTGCAAATCTCCTAACTGAAAATAAAATTTTTTGTCGTTTTTTTCAACAATAATATGTTTGGAATTTTCAGTTTCAAGGGTTGCAATAATCAACCAATTTCTATTGCGAATAATTCTATGTGTTGCAGAGAAAATATTAGCACCATTGTCATTACTATCTAATAATTTTACAACTTCTGATATTTGTTGTGCAGAAAAACCAAACTGCTTTATTATCTCCCATACAATTGTTGAAAGCGTGTTAGATTTTTTTAGCTTAGCAATTGGCACTTGAAATTCATTGCCATTAATTAATAATAAGGTCTTTAATTTTTGGGCCATTGCTTCTTCGTAAATCAATGACACATCTTTAAAACGATCTATATTGTTTAGTACATTTTCTAAAACCTGTGGATACACCGTTTTTATTTGTGGTATTAATTGATTCCTAAAAAAGTTGCGAGAATATTTATCCGATGCATTCGATTGGTCTTCTACAAAATCTAATGCATATTCATTGGCATATTCAATTAATGACTCTTTTGAAATAAGCAACAATGGCCTAACAATTGAACGGTCTTTTTGAATGGGTAAAATTCCGCGCAAACCATGCACACCTGTTCCGCGAAAAAAATGCATAAGTACCGTTTCAATATTGTCATTGGCATGGTGTGCCGTTACAATGCCAATGGCTTTGTTTAAATATTGTACTTTTTTTTGAACCAATACCTCTTGAAACCAATTGTATCGTAGGTTTCGTGCCGCTTCTTGAATAGCTATTTTATTTTCAGCAGCATAATTTGTTGTATCAAATTCCTTTACAATAACTTCTTTCTCATATTTTTCTCCTAATGCTTTTACAAACATTGCATCTGAATCACTAACAGCTCCTCTTAATTTAAAATTACAGTGTACAATAGTAAAATCAAAACCAGCTTGATAAAAAAGATCGGTCATTACCACACTATCTACTCCTCCACTAACCGCCAATATTAAATGGCAATTATTTAAAGGCCATTGGTTAAATTCTTTTTGCCAATGCTTAGTAAATGTGTTTAATAAATTCATAATTAAGCTTTCTTCACTTCTTTAGCCCATGCATCTTTAAGGGTTACTGTTCTATTAAAAACCAACTGCGTGCTAGTGCTGTCTTTGTCTAAAATAAAATATCCTTTTCTAATAAATTGACAAGCATCGGTTGGAGGATCGGTTTGCAAAGCTGGCTCTGCATAAGCGTTTGCCAATACTTGCAATGAATTAGGATTAATATGGTCTTTAAAATCTCCTGCTGCATTTGCTACATCTTCTACTTGAAACAAGCGGTCATACATTCTAATTTCTGCATTAATGGCATGTGCAATACTTACCCAATGAAGGGTACCTTTTACATTGATACCAGAAGTGTCAGAACCACTTTTACTTTCAGGAATATAAGTACAATGCAATTCCGTAATATTTCCTACAGCATCTTTTATGACCGATTCACATTTAATAATATAAGCACTTTTTAAACGCACCATTTGCCCGGGTGATAAACGGAAATACTTTTTGGGTGCTACTTCCATAAAGTCGTCTTTTTCAATAAACAATTCTTTACTAAAAGGCATAGTTCTAGTTCCTGAGTTTGAATCTTCTGGATTATTCTCGCTTTCTAAAAACTCAACCGTATTGGGGTAATTGGTAATAACAATTTTTAATGGATCAAATACTACCATTCTACGCAGTGCCGATTTATTTAGTTTTTCACGTACACAAAATTCTAGCAAACTAAAATCAATTAAATTTTCTCTTTTAGCCACACCAATTTTTTCGCAAAAATCACGAATACTCTCTGCAGGATAGCCCCTTCTGCGCATTCCCGAAATAGTAGACATTCTAGGATCATCCCAACCAAAAACATGCTTTTCATTTACCAATTGCAATAACTTTCGTTTGCTCATGATTGTATAAGTAATATTCAATCGGGCAAACTCATATTGCTTTGATGGAAAAATTGATAGATTTTCAATACACCAATCATATAAGGGACGGTGTGGAATAAATTCTAGTGTACAAATAGAGTGGGTGATATTTTCAATAGAGTCACTTTGTCCATGGGCAAAATCATACATTGGATAAATGCACCAAGCATCACCAGTTCGGTGGTGGTGCGCATGTTTAATACGATAAATGATAGGATCACGCATATGCATATTTGAACTAGCCATATCAATCTTAGCGCGCAATACTTTTTCTCCGTCTTTGTACTTTCCAGCTCGCATGTCTGAAAATAATTCGATATTCTCTTGAACAGTTCTATGCCTGTATTGATTTTCAGTCCCTGCTAGTGTTGGAGTTCCCTTTTGTGTAGCGATTTCTTCACTCGAACTATCATCTACATAAGCCAACCCTTTTTCTATTAATTGGGTAGCAAATTGATAGAGTTGTTCAAAATAATTAGAGGCGTATAATTCATTAGCCCATTCAAATCCTAACCATCGCACGTCTTCTTTAATACTTTCTACATATTCTGTTTCTTCGGTACTAGGATTGGTATCATCAAAACGAAGATTGGTTTTACCGCCATATTTAATGGCTAAACCAAAGTTTAAACAAATACTTTTTGCATGCCCAATATGTAAGTAACCATTGGGTTCTGGAGGAAATCGGGTTAGTATAGATTGGTATTTCCCAGCACTTAAATCGGCTTCTACTATCTCTTCAATAAAATTTAGGCTCTTTTCTTCGCTCATTTGTATATCATTTCTGCTGGCGAATGTACGAAATAGATCGCTTTAAGCAGAATGGATATCGTAGAAATACCCCAAAACAAAAGGCTGGTAACACTACTTTGAGTAGCACTACCAGCCTTTTTTATCAATAATTATTGTAGTTATTGAGAGATAGTCACTGAATCGAAAAACGCGGTTGCATCTTCTTTTTTAGCGCCTTTATCGGCAGAATAATACAAAACTTGGTGTAATACAGATCCTATAAAAAATACATAACCATAGGCTTTTTTACCCTTCAACTCAGCATTAGTTGACTCTGTACCATCAACTTCTAAGTACATACTGCTTTTGCCTTTAAATGTTAACACTTCGTCTTTTGCAATTACAGCACCACACATTTGCTGGGTCATTCCACCTTTCAATTGATCCCACAAAGCATCTCCTGCAGAAGCTATCATATCTGCTGTTAAACCCATAGCGCTTAAATCAAAAGACATACCCATATAAGCCACTGAACTATCTTTTTTAAAGGTATATACCGTTGCCCCATTAGGTGCTTTTACTTCCGCAGGTTTACCTGGAAACATTACTTTTACTTTTTCAGAAATTTTTTGTTCGGTAGATTGCGCAAAAGAAGCTGCTACCATAAAAAAGGCAACAAAAAAGAATACTATTTTTTTCATTTGATTTTTTTTAAAATTAATTTGATGCCGGAAAATTACTGCTAAGTTTTTATTCGACCATATTCTGAGTAAAGTTTTATCTAAAAATAACATATTGCTTTAAAAAATCAATGGACGCAACCATATCATCGTGCAGCAAACGGTCAGATTCATTAAAACTTACTTGCATTCTAAAAGCTGTAAAAAGTTGTTCTATTTTAACAGAACTCTGCATAGGCCGTCTAAAATCCAGTGCCTGTGCGGCACTCAGCAATTCAATTGCCAGAACTTTTTCTACGTTTTCAATTACCCGTAAGCATTTTGTAGCGCCATTTGCTCCCATACTTACATGGTCTTCTTGGTTATTCGACGATGAAATACTGTCTACCGATGAAGGCGTACTCAATTGCTTGTTTTCACTTACAATTCCTGCTGCAGTGTATTGAGGAATCATAAAACCAGAATTTAAGCCCGAATTCTTTACTAAAAACATAGGTAATCCACGTTGTCCACTTATAAGTTGATAAGTTCTACGTTCAGAAATATTCGCTAATTCACTCATAGCAATCGCTAAATAATCTAGTGCCAAGGCCAATGGTTGACCGTGAAAATTACCGCCGCTAACAATCAAGTCTTCGTCAGGAAAAATATTTGGATTATCTGTTACAGAATTAACCTCTCGCATAAAAACACTTAATACATGCTCATATGCGTCTTTGGTAGCACCATGTACCTGTGGAATACAGCGAAAAGAATATGGATCTTGTATTTGTTGTTTTGATTGAGTAGAAATGGTACTCCCTTTTAAATTATCTCTTAACGCATTAGCCGTTTCAACTTGACCTTTGTGTGCACGAATAGCATGTATATGAGGGTCTAATGGTTCCAAAATGCAATCAAACGCATCAAAACTCATGGCACTTATTAAGTTAGCCATAGCAATTAAATGCTCGGATTTTTTTAAACAAAATAAACCATAGGCAGCCATAAATTGTGTACCATTAATTAGCGCAAGACCTTCCTTACTTTGCAATTGAATCGGTTGCCAATTAAATTTATTAAGGATTTCTTTTGATGGATATTTTTTTCCAACATGCATCACTTCACCCAAGCCAAGTAATGGCAAACTCAAATGACTAAGTGGCGCAAGATCGCCAGATGCCCCAAGTGAGCCTTGGGTATATATCACAGGCAACACATCATTGTTTAACATATCCACCAATCGACTGACTGTAGCTATTTGCACACCACTATTTCCATAACTCAAGGATTTGACTTTTAACATCAGCATCAACTTCACTATATCTTTTGGCACTTCTTCCCCTAGTCCACAAGCATGCGATACTATTAAATTGTATTGTAATTGCTCAATGGAATCTGCGTCTATTTTTACATTTTGTAGAAAACCAAATCCGGTGTTTATTCCATAAAATAAACTATTTTCTTCGCTCATTTTTTTATTTAAAAAATCTCTACAAGCTACAATCCGTTTGTGTGCATTAAAAGTGATAGAAATATGTTGGTCAAAATCTAATAGATCTTTAATTTGGTTAAAATGCAACCAATTGCTGTCGAGCGGAAGATAATTATAGCTCATAAATTAAGCGTATTAGGTTTTACAAATCAGCCGTTCTTTTCTAAATTCCATCTAAAGGTCGAATTTTAACGGGCCTTCTGGAATTCTTAGTTGAATTTACAAGCTAATTGTTAATCCTCAAAAAAAGCAACTATTTTAATCTTATCCGTTAAAAACTATATAATGCTCTTTTTGTAGAAACGATTTTAGTTGCAAAAAACTACAAAAGGTCAATTTATTATTGGCTTTAATATCACTAGATTATGGAATTTCTAATTTAACTTTATAACTCAAAAGAATAAAAACCCATGAACTCAAGAATCATAAGAATCTCCCTCTTGTTTGCAGTAACAGCAACTGCCGTTTCTCTTTCAGCATTTATCCCAAGTCAAGACAAACCTTGGGTAGTTCCAGAAAAATTTGTAAAAATGGCTAACCCAGTAAATTCAGATGCTGCATCTTTAAAAGAAGGCAAAGAATTATGGGCAAGAAATTGTCAGTCATGCCATGGAAAAACAGGTATGGGTGATGGTTTAAAAGCTTTTCAATTAAAATCAGCGCTTGTAGATTTCTCAACTGATTTAGTTCAAAAGCAAACAAACGGTGCTTTATTCTTTAAAATTTCTGAAGGCCGTTCCGATATGCCTAGCTTTAAAAAGAAGCTTGAATCAGAACAAGATATTTGGAATTTAATTAACTATCTCAGAACATTAAGAAAATAAGTTTAGGCAATTAATTTAAACATACAAAAAGAGACACTTATTCATTTAAGTGTCTCTTTTTTATTGAGTTATACACAATCTACCTACTATTTAAAATTTAAGTGTCAGTTCTACATTAAATTCGTCAAATAACAGGATACTACAGGATGCCAACTATTATAGGAAATGTTAATATTGAACTGCCATTGTTACATGCATTTTCAATTACAAAATTTAAGTGCTTGATTATCAAACAACAAACAGATTGTTATGCCAAACCCTATCCAACAAAATGTCCATCTTGGGCATTCATCAATTGTACAGAATTTCCCTAACTACCTATCTATCCTGTTCAATTCTTCAATTAAGTACTGGGTATTGTATTACTTCATGAATAGTACGAACAACCAATTGATTCAATCAAAATAACATCACACGTTAACCTAACGAGAATATTTTATGAGAATTGTAAAGAATGTGTTTTTAAAAAGTATTTGGGTACTCGTTCTACCTGTATTATTTGCTGTTTCTTGCAAAAAGAAAGCATATGATGATTTCTATGGCAGACCAGCTACACTTGAACAACCTATTTATCAACAATTACAAGAGAAAGGAAATTTCAAAAACCTTTTGGCGGTTGTTGACAAAGCAGGGTATAAAGATATTTTAAGTGCCGCTGGCTATTGGACATTTTTTGCGCCACACGACTCTGCATTCCAGGTATATTTTAAAGAAAAAAATATTACAAGTGTTGATCAATTAGATAGTGCTGCTTGTAGAAAACTTGTTACCTATTGCTTAGTATACAATGCCTTTAAAAAAGAGCGCATGGGAGATTACCAAAGCAATATTGGTTGGGTGCCTAATCAATCTTTCAGACGTCGTACGGCAAACTACACAGGTGTATATGATGGAAAAGATACAACAGGAAAAGCATTAAAAATCATTTCAAGTAACCGTAATAATAACGGTGTAACTTTTTATGTTGATGCTGATAATAACAATAAGTATATCCCTTGCTTTGTAGATAATTTTTTACAAGCAAAAGGATTAACCGCCGCTGATTACAATTATATTATCAACAGAGTAATTACCGTATTACCTGGCATAGATGAATATATTTCTGGAAACCCGAATTACAGTGAGTTTAAAAAATTATTTGATAAGTTTTTAATTAACTACGCATTAAATCCAACTGCCACACAAAAATACCAAAGTATTAATGGAGGCAGTGCTCAGATCTATACAAAAATTTACAATGCAGCTTTAGCCTTTTCTCCTAACAATGAGAATTTTTTAAAGCAGCAAGACAATGATGGCCAATCAAATTCATACACACTTTTTGTTCCAACTAATGATGTGTTATTAAATTATATCAATACCGTTTTGTTAGAAAAATATCCTAACATTAATTCCTTGCCTATTAATGTAATTTATGATTTTGTAAATGCACACATGTGGCAGTCTGCAGTATGGCCAAGTAAATTCAAATCAACTTATAATTTTTTAGGAGAAGAAGCAAGATTTGATCCTAGTACAAATGTGGTTGATAAAAAAATATTGAGCAATGGTATTTTCTATGGTACAAACAAAGTGCAGGAGGCGAATGTATTTAGTAGTGTTTATGCAAAAGCCTATTTAGACCCTAGTTATACCATGATGACGAGCTTGTTAAATCAAGAACTCAAATATCAATTAATTAATCTTAACCAAAAATACACACTGTTTTTAGTTAGTAATACCGCATTGAATGCTGCTGGTTATTTTATAGATGTAACAGTAAGTAACGACCCTAATTATCAATGGCGTTATACACCACCATTAGGAGGTACTACCCTAACTGGCTCTTCTGCAATGGTTAGATTATTACGTGTAATTAATACGCACGTAATTCCAGGAGTAGATATTAAAAGTATTACAGGCGATGGTGTTGCAATGAGTTATGCAGGTGAATTTGTTCGATATAAAGCAAACCAAGTTTTTGCAGCAGGTAATGTTGTTGCAGGTGTAAACGCTAAGTCTACCAGTTCAAAAGTTGCTAAAAATGGAACTGTTTATTATTTAGATGCTATCTTAAACTTTAGCGAAAAAATAGTTGGTGCCGATTTGATTTTATTAGGAACACCTACAACTTCTCCTTTCTATAATTTTTTCCAATACCTTAATAATTCATCCATTTTTACCAAAACAACTGGTGATATAGTTGGTGTTGCCGGAGGTACTAATTATACCATTTTCGTTCCGGATAATGCGTCAATTTTACAGGCTGTTAAAGACGGCATGTTGCCAGGAACAGGACCAAGTACTAACAGGGTTCCCAATTTTAACCCAACTACTGCCGCGGGTAAAGACTCTGTAAATAATTTCATCTATTACCATATTCTAAATAAGAAAACAGTTGCTACCGACGGCGTTGAAAGTGGTGCATTTGAAACCTTGTTTAAGAAAACCAATGGAGATGCAACAACCGTATTTGTCAACAACAATATTGTTAATGCAATGACACTTACAGATATGTTTTCAAGACCAGCAGCGGCTGTTTATGTTAATAGTAATTACTTGAGTAATCGATGTACGATTCACTTAATCAATAATTATTTAAAATTCTCTAATTAACCTTTCTAATTACAGTAGATATGTTTAAGTATATAAAGTACATCGTTTGTTTTACACTACTCGGATTCAGTGTTCCTTCCATCCAAGCGCAGGATGCAGGGGCTCCTAAAATAATCCTCCGAGGAAAAATTACCGATAAAAAAACAAAGGCTGCCGTACAAGGTGCTTCGGTTACTGAAGTTGATGCCGATGGCCGTATCATTAAAGGAACAGCCTCTGATATTGAGGGTAACTATGTTTTAAGAGTTACTAGTTTAAAAAACAACCTCAATGTTTCTTATATTGGTTTTAAAAGCCTTTCACAAAAAATTGATGGAAAAACAACCATTAATATTTTGTTAGAAGAGTCTGCAACAGATGCGGGTGATGTAGTGGTAACCTCTAGTAGAAATACAGACAATGGAATGATGGGTGTAAAAGAGCGTAACTCAACTATTTCTGCATCTCGTATTAATGCCAAAGACATTGAAGAAATGCAAGCGGCAAGTATTGACCAAGCTTTACAAGGACGTTTAAGCGGTGTAGATATTACTGCATCAAGTGGAGATCCTGGAGCAGCTATGAATATTCGTATTCGTGGTATCTCTTCTATAAGTAGTACAGGAACGCCTTTGATAGTTGTGGATGGTATGCCTTACGAAACGCAAATCCCTTCAGACTTTAACTTTGGAACAGCCGACGAACAAGGCTATGCGCAATTATTAAATGTATCTCCTTCCGATATTAAAGATATTACTGTTTTAAAAGACGCCGCTGCAACAGCAGTATGGGGATCAAGAGCAGCAAATGGTGTTTTGTTAATCACCACTAAACGTGGCGCTGTAGGTAAACCAAGTATCAATTATACTTTTAAAACATCTGCTTCTTATTTACCAGATCCTATACCATTATTAAATGGTAACCAGTATTCTACTTTAATGCCTGAAGCATATATGAATAGAACTGGTACCCCATTGAACACACAACAGGTTCGTGAATTCAACTACGACCCTAACGATCCTTATTGGTTTAATAATTATAGCAACAATACTAACTGGATTAAAGAAATTTCTAGAACTGGAAACTTACAAGACCATACCGTAAGTATGACAGGTGGCGGAGAAAAAGCAAGATATTTTGCATCGGTAGGTTATTTCGATCAAACTGGTACAACAGTTGGAACTAATTTAAAAAGGATGAATACCCGTATCAATTTAGATTATGTTATTTCTGATAGAATAAAAATATTTACAAGTATTGCGTATACTAATACCAATCAAAATAGAAATTACTTAAGTACTTCTGATGGTGCCATACGTGGCGTGGCATATATTAAAATGCCTAACATGAGTGTATTTGAATATGATGAACAAGGAAATGTAAGCCCTAACTATTTTTCACCAGCTACCAATATCCAAGGTACTTATAGCCGTATTTACAACCCAGTTGCAATGGCTAATCAAGCTAAATACAATGTATTGGGAGAAAGAGTGGTGCCGCGTTTTCAAATGAATTACGATATTGTAAAGAATGTATTGAAAGCAACATTTGATGTACAGTTTGATATTAATAATACCAAAAACAAAAGTTTCCTTCCTCAAATTGCTACTGGCCGACCAAGTACTGAAACCGTTGTAAACAGAGCATATGATGGAGATATTGATTTGTTTAACGTATCTACAAAAGCATCATTGGCATACACCCCAGTTATTAAAAATGAGAAACATAAATTCTTTAGTTCTTTAATTTTTATGACCAATGATTTAAAGGCAGTGAATCAAGAGTTGATGACCTCTAACACAGCCTCTTCTTTATTAGTAGATCCTTCCATTGCATCTAGAACACAAAATCAAGAATTACAAGCAGTATCAACCGTTTCTCAAACACGTAGTTTAGGTGCACTTGCTGTTGCGCAATATGAGTATAACGATAAGTATATTTTTAATGCTGGTTTAAGAGGCGATGGTAATTCTCGTTTTGGCCCTAACTACAAATACGGTTTGTTTCCTTCAATGTCTTTTAGATGGAGACTTTCTGGAGAGAACTTCATGCAAAAATATAAAAACATCGATGATTTAAGTTTCCGTGCTAGTTATGGTGAAAGTGGAGAAGCACCACGTTACGATTATACTTTCTACAATAACTATGCAACATTCCCTTGGAGTTATTTAGGACAAAGTGGTGTATTCCCTTCTAGTATGGAGTTAAAAAACTTACGTTGGCAAACCATTCATGGAACAAATATTGGTGCAAACATTTCTATGTTCAAAGGCCGATTCCGTATGGATGTTGAAACCTATCGTAACAGAACAACTGATTTATATTTTAATGGATTACAAATTGCTTCATGGGAAGTAGCAGTTTGGACCACGCCTATTAAAACAAAAAACTGGACAGTTCAATTCGACTTTAACGTATCTAAAAACGAAAACGTAATTCGTGAAATATCTCCCTTCTATCCAAATAGCAAAGGCGATGTAACTCAACTAGGACAATACTTACGTTTACTCCAAATAGACAATCCATTTGGATCATTTTACGGATATAAATTCAAAGGGGTTTATCCAGACAAAGCATCAACCATTGCAACTGGTGCAAATGGAAAATCAATTGTAGGACCAAGTGGACAAACTGTTCAAATGCGTTACAACTACCCTAACGTAGACTATCAATTCCAGCCAGGCGATGCCAAATACGAAGACATTAACCACGATGGAAATATTAACTATATGGATGTAGTTTATTTAGGCAACAGTAACCCTAAATTATCTGGTGGTTTTGGTCCATCTGTTACTTTCAAAAACAAATTGAAAATTTCAACTTTCTTCAATTTCCGTTTAGGATATGACATTGTTAATGGCACAGAAATGAATACCACTGCTATGTACAATTTCGATAACCAAAGTACAGCAACACTTAGTCGTTGGAGAAAAGAAGGAGATATTACCAATATGCCGCGTGCCGTGATAGGTGGTGGATACAATTGGTTAGGAAGTGACAGATATGTAGAAGATGCTTCTTTTGTAAGATTCCGTTCAATAACTGCTAGGTATACTTTTGATAATGCTTTCTTAAAAAGAATGAAAATGAGAACGCTAAGTGCTTATATCTCTGCTGAAAATATTTTTACACTCACCAATTATAAAGGACAAGATCCAGAAGTTAGCGCAACCGGTTCAGATCCATTTAGAATGGCGTATGATTATAGCATGACACCACCGTCTAAAAATTTCATTTTAGGTGTGGTAGTAGGATTTTAATTAATAGCATTGAACAACATTAATAACAAAGAAAGATTCCATATAATGAACAAAGTAATTAAATATAGCCTGCTGCTACTAGCAATTACAACAAGTTTGGTTTCCTGTACAAAATGGATTGATTTAAAACCAAACGATGGTATTATTCGTGAGGAGTTCTGGCAAACAAAAGAACAGGTACAAGCCGCTGTAAATGGTATTTATTCGTCTATGTTGGGTAGTACCAGTGGAGACCTTGCCTTACCTGAATATTTCTTTATTTGGGGAGAAGGAAGAACCGATATGGTTACTCCAGGATTTAAAGCTAGTCCACAAGAATATGAGTTTGTGAATGTAAATATTCAGCCAAACAATAACTACACCAATTGGCGTGCTTTATACCAAACAATTAACTATTGTAATACCTTAATTGAATTAGCACCTGCGGTATTAAAAAATGATGCCACATTTACAAAAGCACAACTAGACCAAGCTGTAGCCGAGGCCACAACCATTCGTTCTCTCATGTATTTTTATTTAGTTAGAACCTTCCGTGATGTGCCAATGAAACTAACTGCTACTATTAGTGACGAAAATATTCAACCAATTCCAAAAACAAGTGGGGATAGTATTTTAACACAAATGGTTTCTGACTTAAAAGCTTCAGAAGCTGGTTTGCCTTATACTTATGGAAATGTGAATACCGATAAAGGAAGGGTCACACGTTTTACACTAAACGCATTATTAGCCGATATCTATTTATGGCAAGAAAAATATGCAGAAAGTGCAACAGAGTGCGATAAAATTATTGCCTCAAACAGATATGGTTTAGTAGGTGGTAACAATAATTTATTCAATGCATTATACTACCAAGGAAATTCTAGCGAAAGTATTTTTGAATTACAATACGATGCCAATAAATTAAATCCTTTTTATTATATGCATTTGGCCAGTACCCGCCGATGGGGTGCTTCAGCAAGATTGATGGATGAAGTGTTTGGGGTAGATATTTTAAATGCTATTCCTAAAGTAGATGCTAGAGGTGATGGTTGTGCTTTACGTCCTTCTGATTTAACCATTTGGAAATATGTTGGTGCCAATAGTTATGGTAACAGCATGCGTGCCCCAGACCAATCATTTGCACACTGGATTTTTTATAGATATGCCGATGTTTTATTAATGAAAGCAGAAGCAATCAATCAAACAGGTAAATCATTAGAAGCTTCTAGATTAGTAAAAACAATTAGAGACCGTGCAAATGCAGTAGACTTTAATGGCACGATGGACTCAACTAGTAAATCTGGTATGGAAGATTTTATTCTACAAGAACGTCAAAGAGAATTTGCATTCGAAGGAAAACGTTGGTATGATGTGTTACGCAATGCCAAAAGAAACAACTATGCAAAAGTTTCTTATATATTAAACATGGCTGCAATAAGCGTTCCATCAGACAGACAACAAGTAGCCTTTAATAAATTGAGAGATAAAAACAGTCACTACCTCCCTATTTATTTGTACGAATTACAAACCAATAATTTATTAGTTCAAAATCCATTTTACAAATAACCAATGCAAGTAAATATGAAAAAAATCCTCTTTTATACATTGGCTGCAAGTTTATTACTGATGGTCTTTGCTATTCCGGCTTGTAAAAAAACCGATCTAAAAATGTCTACAACAGAAGATGTAAACATTACAGGATATTTAGAAAAAAACGCCGATTCATTTTCGTTATTCAAACAAATATTAGATCGTACAGAAAACGCCGCATTTTTAAATGCTTATGGTGCTTATACCTGCTTTGCGCCTACTAATAGTGGTGTAAAAAAATGGTTTGCTAAAATAAATGTAAGCTCTGTAGAAACAGCAGATATTAATGTTTTGAAAGACATGGTAAAGTTTCATTTATTAACCGATACCATTACTACCAATTCATTTAAGGATGGCAAGTTGCCTATTCCAACAATGTTTGGTCAATACTTAGTTACTGGCGTTTTATTTGATGGAACTAATTCCAGTTATAGCATTAACCGTCAGGCATTGGTAACCCAATCAAATATTAAAGTAGGAAATGGTATCATTCATGTATTAGACAATGTATTAGAGCCTGCTAAATTAACCATCTCAAAACAATTAGAAGCAAATCCTAACTATTCAATATTTGTTCAAGCCATGAAAGAAACTGGCTACTACGATGTATTAAATACAGTAGACCAAGATACCACTAAAAGATGGATTACCGTTTTAGCAGAAAGCAATAAAGCACTAGCAGATAGTGGCATTGCTACTTATGCTGCATTAAAAGCGAAGTATTCAAAAACATCTAGCCCACTACTTGTAAATGATAGTTTACATATGTATATGGCTTACCATATTACTAGTGGTGTTAAATTTTTAGGTGATATTATTAGTTCTCCTTCGCATATTACTTTTCAGCCACAAGAAGTATTAACAGTTCAATTAATTAATCAAGAGGTTATTATTAACCAAAATGAATTTAATGGCATTGTTGAAAAAGGCATTTTAGTAAATCGTAAAACAAGTGATAATGCTGCAACAAATGGTGTATGGCATGATGCTAACGCACATTTTACTGTAAAATACCGTGCTCCTACAGCGCTTTATTGGGATGTTTCATCCTTTACAGAAATCATGAAATTACCTGCTTATTACAAAAAACAAAGTTATACTTGGACGCGCCAAAGTGAAGCAGATCAACCATTCAAAGACATTACTTGGGGATGGGGATCATTGGCTGGTACAAACACCTTAACTTATAGTTATTCAACAACCTCTAGCATAGCAATGTATGCTTATAATAATGACTGTAATGTATTGCCAATGGGCTTGCCTGCTAGGCCTGTATCTTGGACAATGACTACTCCGCCAATCATTAAAGGAAAATATAAAATTTGGATTTGTTACGCACAACAAAAACAATCTAGTAGTTCAAACATGCTTTGTCAGGTTGCCGCAAACGGAGAATTGTTATCTCGTACAATGAACTTTACTGAAACCAGACCTGCAGGTACGGATGCAGAATTAGAAGCCATTGGGTGGATAAGATATACCGAAAATGTAACTACACAATATGCTGGGAAATTGGTAGGGGTGTATGAATTTAAAACTACACAAAGTCATAAAATAACCATTATACCAATTGGCGGGGGAACACAAAACAACAACAATTTAGATATGATTCATTTTATTCCAATTGATCAAGACCAAATTTTACCAAGGTTCAGACCAGATGGAACTAAAGTATTTTTATAAAATAAATTGTATTTAAACTTTAGAAAAGAACGATCAAATAAAAAAAATTACCATGCATATTCGTAGCAGTAAATGGTTAACAACCGCATTAGTTTTTTTAATATTTTCTTCCGGTTGTAAAAAATGGGAAGATCATTTAAATATTACTGACCCAAATATTACCAAAACGGTATTTCAACAAATTAGTGAAAATCCAGACCTTAGCAAGTTTACACAATATGTGGTAAGTACAGGTTATGATAAGGTATTAAACAGTACTAAAAATTATACTGTTTTTGCACCTACTAATGCTGCAATGGCGGCAGTTGGTGTTGATGTTACAGGTGATACTGCTAAACTAAATAAGTTTATAAGCAACCATTTAGCGAACCAAGTTTACAATACTCTTAATGTAAGCGGAACCGTTCGCGTAAAAATGCTCAATGGCAAATACATAAATATGTTTGGTAAAACAATGGAAGATGCAAACATTACTAAAGCCGATATTTTGGCTAGCAATGGTGTTGTTCAAATTCTAGATAAAGCACTACCCTATTTACCAAATATCTGGGAAGCAGTTTTAACCAACACCAGTATTCCAGCAAAACAAAAAGCTTATTTGTTATCGTTATATACTAATGTATTTGATGCCACGAATGCTATTCAAACAGGTGTTAATCCGGTAACAGGCGTACCTATTTATCAAGCGGGAACCGATTCAGTTGCTACGAATCAATTTTGGTTAAATGTGCATGATGTAAGAAACGAAAGTAATCAATACACACTTTTTGTTTTAAGCGATGCAGCATGGGATGCAGAGATTACTAAACTAAAACCATACTTCGCCACTAGTACAGTTGATAGCACTACTAAATTATGTAGTTGGGAAGTGGTAAAAGATTTGGCAGTAGCTGGCGTATATACCCCATCAGGTGCAGCAGCAGATAGTATTTACTCGAAGTTTAATACAAATACCCCTATCGAAAAAGCATCTATCGCTCAAACCATTAAAACAAGTAATGGCATGATCTATATTATGAATAAAGTAAACAACCTAGCTAAATATAAAATCAAACCATTTTATATTGAAGCAGAAAACTATCGTTACACTAGTATAGATAGAAGGGGTAATACTTATTTCAGAGACCGTTTTAATCCAATCACCAACAAAGATTTTACAGATGTGCTTGTTACAGGACATGGTGTAACTGGATACAACATGAATTATCAAATTAAAAATGTATCAAGTGTAAAATATCGTGCGTATTGGGTAGCGTTGAATGATTTTCAAACCACTACTTTCTCACAAAAGTTAGGAATTGGTTCAGCAGCTTCTACCATCTTACCATTAACAGTGGTATCACCAAATATATATACAGAGGTGCTTTTAGGAGAATTCACGTTTACTAACTATCAATCATTTTTAGATTTATTCTTAGTGGCGAATGGTACAACACAAATTAGTTGCGATTATTTTAGACTCGAACCCGTTGTGCCTTAAACAAATTTTATCATAAGTTATTATATACAATGCGTATTCTACACACTTCTTTTTTAAATCAGGTTTGCAACAAAGACCATGCTCAATTGCTTCATACAATTGAGGGTAGTCGATGCGTTGACAATACCGCTAAATATTCTCGAATGAAGGCCATAATCGCTTCTATACTAGTGTTAGCATGTTCAACTACCATGGCTCAAAACACAGGCCTTATTAAAGCTCCTGCTACAAAACAAACAACAGCTACCAAGCCTGCAAATAATGTAAAGGGAACTATTTTAGATGCCGCTACTAAAAAGCCAGCTATTGGTATTCGTGTTGAAGTACCACAGTTTTCTGCAGCCATTACAGATGCCAATGGTCAATTTACATTAAAGGTTCCTGCCTATGATGTAACTATTGAAATTAGTGGTGAAGGATACGATACCCGTTACGAAGCACTAAAAGGTAGAAAAGAAATTTCTATTAGTTTGTTAGACGAATCAATCGTTTCAAATAACGAAGTTGTTGTAACACCTACTGGAAAACAAATCAAAAGAAATATCACCGCTTCAATGGGGCAGTATGAAATAAACGGATGGAACAATCCTACAGATATATCAGATGCATTATTGCAAGGAAGAATTACAGGACTTAATGTTACTAGGCGCTCTGGCGGTCAAGGAGCTGGAGCCAATATGGTTTTAAGAGGATACAATTCTTTATTTGGCACCAATAAACCTTTAATAGTAATTGACAACCTTTTATACGATGCCAATGATTATGGCCAAAGTATTATTGCTAATAATTATACCAACCCACTAGCTTTAATTGACAACAAAGACATTGATAATATTTCAGTTTTACGTGATGCGTCTTCTATTTATGGAACTAAAGGAGCAAATGGAGCCATTTTAATTACCACATCTCGTGCAAAAGTACAAGCAACAAAAATTGATTTCGGTTCTTACCTTGGCGTAAACCAAGCGCCAAATAATTTACCTGTAATGAATTCAAAAGACTACAGGGTTTATTTAAATGAAATGTTACAAAGCAAAGGAATGACTAGTACTGAAATAGCAGTACTTCCTTACATGAATGATAACACAACTACCAATACACAATATCCTACTTACCATAACGAAACAGACTGGCAGCAAAAAGTATTGCAAAATAGTTTAAGCCATAATTACTTTTTAAAAGTAACAGGTGGAGATAATATAGCAACTTACGGTTTGAGTATGGGTTATATGAAAAACGAAGGTATTGTAACAGGTACCAATTTAACGCGCTACAATATGCGTTTTAATGCAGAGTTTAATTTCAGCAAACGCTTTAAAGGTTTCTCTAATTTTGCTTACACTTACAACGAACAAAATTTAAAAGATCAAGGAATTTCTAATAAAACAGCGCCTATTTATTTGTCATTGGTTAAAGCGCCATTCTTAACTGACCATGTGGTAAATAGTACAGGAATTGTAAGCCCGAACTTAGCTGATGCAGACGTATTAGGAATCAGTAATCCTTCAGCAGTAATTGAACTGATGAAGAACTACAATAAATATTATCGATTTGCAGGATCAGTTGGTTTCTCTTTTGAAATCAGCCCAAGACTTAAAGCAAATACTATTATAGGCATAGTGTATGATAAGGTTCGTGAAAATATTTTCGTACCAAGTATTGGCGTAGTAAAAGACACACTTAGCAATGCCATTGCTAACAATAGGTTAGGAACACAAGTAAAAAGATTGTCTTCTAT
>JAPLEL010000280.1 GCA_026391415.1 Bacteroidota bacterium | reverse complement strand
GGTAATGGACTTGTAGATACACTTAAGAATACACCAGCATCTGTATTTGAGGAAGTAGGGCTTGAAAAAGAAGCACTCATTGAAACTTTAGTTGCTGTAAATAATCCAGAAGAAGTGTTAATGAATATCTTAAAAGAAAATGAAGTACCACCAGCAACAATTACTATTACTAATAAAGCAAAAAAAATAAAATCTATTATTGTTTTAGAACCAGAAGCTGCAAAGGTAACTGGTGTTATTGACAATACTGTTGAATCTCCAACGGTTAGAAATGTTGGAACAGAACCAGCTAAAGTAGATCCAAGTATTGTTATTGAGTCTACTGTTAAGAACGCTGAGAAAGAAGTTATTATTTTTGATAAGGTTACTGGTGAGTCTCCTGATTTAAAACCAATGATTGTTACTGGTACTAGCGATAGAGTTGAACTATCTCCTATTGATAAGTTTGATAGTGAGGTAATGGCTGGTAAGGAAAGCCTTAGGCTTAATGGACAAGATCCAAAGTTTATAAAGTATTTCCTATTGAAGTTTAACAAACTATCTTCTGCTCTAGTTAAAAATATTGGGGTTAAGATTGATGCATTACCAAAGGAATTTGAAAACTTATTGGCTGAAGTACAATCTTATTATCTTGCTATTAGTGAGCATAATAGAAATACATTTGGTTCTTTCTTTGATGGTATTAATAAATCATTTTGGGATAATTTTGATAAACAAGTAGTTGCTGAACTTGCAGCTCGATCTACTCCCCTTTCTGAAATGAAACCAAAAAAATTAGGTGATATGATTAAAGCAGCTAGTTTAGAAACAAATGCTACTATTGCTAAGTATTATGCTGATACTAAAACAGGAGAAGTTGTTCCAGAATTCTTATCTCCTATTTCCCCAGATGACTTTATCTTAAGCCCACTAGATGCAAAGGAAAGTACCTTTATAACTGAAGTAAGACTAAGACCAAAGAGCGAAGGTCAACGCTTATTTAAATTAGCAAATCAAAAAAGAATAACAGCAAAAACTATTGTTGAAGATTTCAAACTAACTCCATTAACAGAACCAGTTGAAGCTGCTAAGCCAACCGAAGCTGCTAAGCCAACTGAGGTTGCTAAGCCAACTGAAGCTGCTAAGCCAACTGAACCAGTTAAAGAAATGGATACAGTTGATACTATTACTGAATCTCTTGCTGATGATTTAAAGAAAAGAATGGAAGATAAAAAGAATAGTAAAGATCGTAATGGTTTCTTACGCAAGTGGTGGATAAATTATTCAGATAACCACACAATGCACCATACAACTCTTAATTGGTGGTCTAGAATTTGGAGAGGATCAGCTAAAGAAATTACTGCTGATGCTAATATGGTATCTAGATTTATGAGATTAGCAAGTGGTCTTATTCAAACTAAGTCTGCTGAAGGAAAAACTATTCGTAGTTTAAATAATGTAATGAGACTCATGTCTTCTTTTGTTGAGAATGGAAAGTTAATGTCTCATCAATTTGTAAAAGCTGGAACAGAAGCATTTAGAACATTTGAAGCTTGTGCTTCTCAAAACTTTAGAGAAATAATTCCATTGTATGATGCTCAAACAAAGTTTAATAACGCTGTTGGTAATATGAAAATGGCTAGAGATCTACAGTGGAATATGATTAAAGCTAAGGCAAAGACAAAGGGTGTCTTAGTTGATAGTGAACTAGAGAAAATTATTTTAACTTATAAACCCAAGGCAACAAAAGAATTTATTAAGACAGTAATTCAAAGAGCAAAAGAATTACAGCAAGTAGATATTAATGATAATAAATTATTAATTGATCTAGAGATTAAAACTAAATGGGGTAGAATGGTTGACCGTAATGGAAAGCAAATGGACCCAAATGAATACCATAGTATGACGGTTGATTCTAATTTAGTTGGAACTCAAAATAGAACTACTATATTAGAATCTATGGCAGATGTTCGTAGTCAAACATTGTTATCAGAAGATACACTAGATGGAAATATTATGTTTGGACTACTGGGTGGCGCGGTGCGACGTGCCGATGGCCTCAAGCTCACTCACCAGAGCCTGGACACCGTCAGCCTGTGCCGCCCCGTCACCAAGTTCAGCGCCCAGGTGGGAACCGGAT
>JAPLEL010000090.1 GCA_026391415.1 Bacteroidota bacterium | reverse complement strand
TCCTAAAATGGTAGAATACGATTACCAAGGTTGGAATGCCAATCCTTATATAGCGCGAGAATTTTATGGGGTATGGGGCGATTATGATGTAAAAATTTCGATTGATAAAAGTTATATGATTGCTGCAACAGGTGTATTGCAAAATGCCAATCAAATTGGATTTGGATTTGAAGGAGCTGGTGTAAAAGTACCTGCAGCAACACAAAATAATTTGACCTGGAATTTTACAGGATCTAATATCCACGATTTTGTTTGGGCTGCTGATCCAACCTTTAAGCACCTTTCTAAAAAATCGGCTTCAGGGGTAATGTTTCATGTGTTTTATAAACCAACCGATGGGCGCAATGATAGTGCCTGGGCCAATGTATTATGGGCTGCCGATAAAGTACTGCCTTTTATAGAAAAGCATTTTGGCAAATATCCTTACCCACAATATTCCTTTATTCAAGGAGGAGATGGTGGTATGGAATATGCTATGGCAACCTTACTTAAAGGACCAAGTTTGGGTACCGTTTTTCATGAATGGATGCATACTTGGTACCAACAAATTATGGGAACCAACGAAAGCTTATTTCCTTGGATGGACGAAGGATTTACCGATTATGCAACAGGAGAAGTATCCGACGAATATTATCAAAACTGGGCGCAGTTATCGCCACATACATCGGCTGGTGCAAAATCGGGCCTTGTGCGTATGAATGAAATAAATAAAACAAAATTACCATTACACCAATCAGGTAGTTTTGAAGGATATATTAGTTTGGCAAAATCTGGTTACGAAGAACCTTTGAGTACTCATTCGGACCATTACAATACCAATTTGGCTTATGGTGCTGCTTCTTATTCGAAAGGCGCAACATTTATGGGACAGTTAGGATATATTGTTGGTGATAGCATTCGTAATAAAATTTTATTGAATTACTACGACCAATGGCATTTTAAACATCCTAATGCCAATGATTTTATTAGGGTTGCAGAAAAAACTTCGGGCTTGGCTTTACAGTGGTACAAAGAGTACTGGGTTAATAGCACCAAAACTATTGACTATGCTGTTGGCGATATTAGTACTAATAACAATAAAACTTTTGTAACCATTAAACGAATAGGTAAAATGCCAATGCCTGTAGAAGTATTGTTAACTTTTAAAGATGGCACAAAAGAACTGCATTATATGCCTTTAGATTTAATGTTTGGAGAAAAGCCAAATGAATCATCTGTTAATAGAATTGTACACAAAGAATGGCATTGGACGCATCCAGAATATCAACTAGAAACTAGTAGGGCAATACAAGATTTAAAATCCATTGAAATTGACCCATCATATAGAATGGCTGATGTAAATAAAACGAATAATAAATTGGTAATACCTGATTAGATTTTTAGGGATGACCAAACTTCTAAACCACTAATTTAAATGCAAATGATAAGCGGCATTTAAATTAGTGGTTTAGTTTTTTCCGGCATGTATGATATATTTTTCTTGAAAATATTCTTCGGGAAAAATTTTATAAATCGGCATCATTTTAGGACGTAATCCGCTCTCAGAAATTTCTTGGTTAAGGTCGGAGCAAGGGGTTTGCCCAAGTCCACAAATCTTTTAGAGGTGCAACGGCGCGAGAAATAGCAAAATCAAATTTTCTATTTTTTATTTCTTCGGCCCTAGTATGTTGTGTGGTGATATTTTTAATGCCAGCACCTTCGCAAACGGCTTCTACAACTTTTAGTTTTTTAGCAATGCTATCTACCAAATGAAATTCGGTGTTTGGGAAAAAAATAGCCAAAGGAATGCCCGGAAAACCGCCACCACAGCCAATATCAATTATTTGACAACCGGGTTTAAATTCTACTAGTGCTGCAACACTTAATGAATGCAATACATGGTGCAAATAAATACTGTCGATGTCTTTACGAGACACCACATTTATTTTTGCATTCCATTCGGTATATAAAGCTTCTAATGCCGCAAACTGCGCTATTTGTACTTCGGTAAAATCGCTGAAATATTTCAGGATTAATCCCAGTTTTTGCGGGGTGCTTTCCATATAGCGGGTAGTGTGAAAATGTAAAAGAAGAACATCCAAATATCCAGAAAAATAAACCAAGGCCATAAGTCGGCTTCGTTTAATTTTTTCATGGCTTTAAAATAAACAATGGATTGAATGAATAAACGAACGCCAAATACAGCGAGTGTCATCCACCAATTAAAAAATATCATAGATACTGCTAGTAATGGATAAATTAAAAACAAACTAAACGAATACCATCCTAATAAAAATTTATGGCTTCCTTTATAATAACGAGCTGTTGAAAAGTGACGATATTTTTGAGACATCCATTCGTTCCAAGTGCGTTTAGGTTCGCTAAGTGTATGTGCATTATGATCAATAACAATGGCTGTGTTTTTTGAATTGGCTACTTGGTTAATAAACAAATCGTCATCGCCGCTTGGTATTTGATTGATAGATGAAAATCCTTTGTTGCGCAAGAACACCTCTTTTTTATAACTCAGGTTTCTGCCAACGCCCATATAAGGCTTGCCTGCTAATGCATAAGACAAATATTGTAAGGCAGTATGAAAGGTTTCGAATCGAATGAGTTTATTGAGGATACCTGGTTTTTTATGGTAAGCACCATAGCCCAAAACAATTTCGGTATTGTCTTTATATGCGTCTTGCATTTTTTGAATCCAAAATTCCGAAGCAGGTACACAGTCGGCATCGGTTAATAATACAATTTCATATTTAGCACTGCGAATTCCCATCGACAAAGGGAATTTTTTTCCAGTAATCATTTTGGCTTCTTGCGTAAGTTCTATATGATTAATGGCCTTGAATGTTTTTTTAAACTCATCAATTAAGTAGCGGCTTTCGTCGGTTGAATTATCGTTAACCAATACCACTTCGTGCGAACTTTTGTATTGTTGAATTAAAATGCCCGGAAGGTTTTTCATTAAATTATCGGCTTCGTCGCGCGCACAAATCACCACAGAAACTGGGTGCTCCATAGATTCTGGGGTAGGAGGAACGCCTTTTAAAAAAGCTAGACGTCTAAAAAAGAAAAGATAATAAAGAACCTGAATGGCTATTACAGCGCAGAAACAATAAAATATAATTTCCCACAATATCGATGGTATCATCATTAGGCAAAAATAGCAGATATAGCGCCTGATAGTGTAGCCTTTGTGTGTATGTGGAAAAAAGATGACATTTGCAAAATGGCGGCACTAGCATTTAATATTGAGTCTGTATCAGGGAAAGCCCGTGCGGGAACTATACAAACCGATCATGGAACCATTCAAACGCCCATTTTTATGCCGGTTGGTACTGTGGGAAGCGTTAAAGCGGTCACACAACAACAACTAAAATTAAACGTACAAGCCCAAATTATTCTTGGGAACACCTATCATTTGTATTTAAGGCCAGGCACCGAAGTGCTAGAAGCTGCAGGCGGCTTGCATAAATTCATGGGATGGGATCGGCCTATTTTAACCGATAGTGGCGGCTACCAAGTATTTTCTTTAGCAGCAAATAGAAAAATTAAAGAAGAAGGGGTGATTTTTCAGTCGCATATAGATGGGAGCAAACATTTGTTTTCGCCAGAATCGGTAATGGATATTCAGCGCAGTATTGGCGCCGATATTATTATGGCTTTTGATGAATGTCCGCCATATCCTTCAGACCATAATTATGCCAAAAAAAGTATGGAATTAACCCATAGATGGTTAACCCGTTGTTTTGATCGATTGGCTGAAACACCTGATAAATATGGGTATACGCAAAATTTATTTCCAATAGTTCAAGGAAGTACGTTTAAAGATTTAAGAACAGCTTCTTGCGAATTTATTGCGTCTAAAGGTGCTGCAGGAAATGCTATTGGTGGATTAAGCGTAGGAGAGCCTATTGAAATGATGTATGAATTTACTGATTTGTGTTGCAGTATTTTACCCGCCAACAAACCGCGTTATTTAATGGGTGTTGGTACTCCTTGGAACTTATTGGAATGCATTGATTTAGGCATTGATATGTTTGATTGTGTAATGCCTACAAGAAATGGAAGAAA
>JAPLEL010000218.1 GCA_026391415.1 Bacteroidota bacterium | reverse complement strand
ATCACCATTTTCAAAATTAGAGGATGCGCCTGTATACCCTGCATAGCTTGATATCCATGGCGTTGAATACACACCTAATTTGAGTCCTTTTGCATGTATTTCATCAATCATTTCTTTGAATGCTGGAAATTTTGCATTGGCTTGCATGGCTTTATTTTTTCCGGTTCTATAACCTTGCCAAGCATCATCAATATTTATATACGTCCAACCATGATTTTTTAAACCCATTTGTACCATGGCATTGGCAGAGGCCAACACTTTTTCTTTGTCAATTTCTCTAGCCCAAGAATTCCATCCATTCCATCCAATTGGTGGTGTTAGCGAAATCGTATAGCCTATTTTAATGGTTAATTGTTTTACTGATTCACCATATTTATTCTTTGCATGCATTTTAGTTTTAAAAATTCCTTTCTGCAAAATTTTACCTGTAATAATACCTGTATTTGCATCTAGAGACAATCCTTTGGGAAGATTTTCCATTTTATAAACAATAGGTGTTTTACCAGTAGCAACAATAGTAAACAAAAATGGATTGCCCGGAGTTGCACCAAATACAGTAGGTGAATTTATTCTTGGATTTTTTGAATCAGTTGGCGTTAGTATATATTTTTCATCGCTATTAGGAATTTTTTGAGGAAGGGCATTGCCAATCATGGTGAATTTTGCATTCGCCCAATCGGTATAGTTTCTTTGTACTTCTTCGTTATTGGTGATTAATAAACCCAAACGTTTTACACCCGTTAAATTTACATTCACTGATTTTGGTTTGTCACCTAATTTCATTTCACCACTTTCAAATAATATTTTCTTGTCGCCAATTACATAAAATTTAGCAACCATCATTGGATTCGATTTGTCATCGGCACCAATAATGGCAGAGAAATTAGTGGCATTACCATCTAATAAAAAAAACAAAACGCCTGTTGAATGAACACCCAAACCTCGCGCGTATTTTACATTTGCTAATTGTATGGAATCATTACTAGGGCTTGATTTTTGATTTACACCTGGAATCCCTTCCGAGAAAACAGGAATCTCTAAATCATCTAACCAAATTTCAGTTGTTTTTTGGGCGAATGCACCTAAGGATACTAATAAAAAAAGACTGAGTAATTGTATAGTTTTCTTGTTCATATATATTGTATGCTTTTAAAAATAAATGATCATTTTAAATCTCCGTCAATCAAAGGCCATTTATCATAATCACGATTTTGCAGCTGGTCATTCACAGATTGTATAACCCATTTTGATTTTGTAGCCATTACATCGTACCCAATTTTTTCGCCATTTGGAAATTGAAAACAGGTATTGATTTTTTGCTCATTTGTGTTTAATGATAGAATTTGATCAAACAAATTTGTTGTTCTATTTTCAAAAATTACCATCAATCCAAATTGAGTAGTTGAATATACTACTAACATAATTCCATCTTGTAATTGATACATAGACCAGTTACCTTTTTGCGCAACGGCCTTGCAATTAGCTGGAATATTTACTGGACCTGCCGCACACGCAAAGTTTTTATAAACGCCTGTATTATTCCATCCTTTAAAATCAGTACCAGGGCCTGCTATATTAAATGTTTCTGATTGCTTTGTGGCATGGTCATTTAAGAACAAAGAAATTGGTCTTGCAACAATTAAAGATTGCTCTCCCCTATTTACCCCTCCTGCAGACAATAAAAAATGTTTCCCTGCCGAATAAATTTCTGGAGAAGCTTTAGGGCCATGGCCTAATTTTACATAATAACCATTGCCTTTATTGTATTGCCATTGTACCACTTGGTCTGAAGGACGATAAGGCATTGTTACCGCCATTAAAGAATGTGGCGAACCGGCTTGCCCTTTACTTGAATCGAAATTTAGTGGTGAATAACTTAACCATGCTTTCATAAATAAGGAATGATAATCGGTAGTAAGTTCTTTTATACCCGCTTTCTCGTAACGCCTACGCATTGGGGCATAATGCTTTAATTGATAGCTTCCCAATGAATAAGTCCAATTCATATAATCCAATACATCTCGAGCAGCTAATTGCATGGCATCAGAACCATAAGCTTCTAAATTTAATAATGCTGTAATGGTGTATCCAATATAAGGCAGTGAATTAAATTCATACAGGCCATTTGTTTTCATATTGTCTAGTTCATCCAATAATTTTTTCTCCATACCATTATTGCTATTATTATAGATTGGATCTGCATTACCATGCAACATCAACCACCTATTTTTTAAATAACGCGAACCTTCTGTCATTAAAATATGGTTTTCAGTTTCTCGAACTAAGCCCATTGTTTTAGGTGTTGCATAACGAAATTTATTGCCTGATTCTGTCATTAAAACATTCAGCATATACGTAGCTGTAGCAGGGAAAAGTTTGCTTGGTTGGTCTCCAAACTTCCATAAAATAGTGGTAAGAATAGTTAAGGAAAAATCGTAATCTCCTTTTTTATTCAATGCCCATTTAGAACCAGTAACACCATTAACTTGCATGTCTGCAATGAAGGTATTGGTTTCTGAAATATATTTATTGGCAACTAAATTGGCTAGTAAAACACGTGGTCCATCTACTTTTCCTTTTTGTTTTATTTCAATTAAAGTTCTACTAGACCAATAGTTTATTACACTATCTCCAAAATTAGATTGGGTATTCCAAACTTGTAATCTTTGTTTAGGAACACTCATATTACCAGCTTGCATACGCCCGTCTTGGTATTTTACTTCTCCAAAAAGAAAAGAGGTTCCATGGTTATTACATCCCACTAAAAAAACCAAAGAAAGTAGTAATAATTTTTTTGTAAGCCTATTCATTGTGATAGCGTTTAATAGATTGTGTGTTATTATTTGAACTGGTAAAAAACTAATTTACAATTGTTCTGCAGATAGCATGGTATCTATACTTTTTGTACCCCATTGATAATTTGGCTTATTTCCCATTTGTAAAATTAGTTTGCCTCCATTTTTTATATCGTTATGATAAAACCAAGTTTGGTTCCAGTTTTTTCCGTTGAGTGTTGCAGATTGAATATACTTATTTATTGTTGAATTTCCATTAGCAATCACTTCAAAAATCTTCCCATTGTCTAACTGAATTTTTACATTTGAAAATCGCGGCGTTCCAATACTATAAGCAGGAACCCCCGGTGTAACCGGATAAAATCCTATGGATGAAAACACAATAAAACTAGTCATTCCACCACCATCTTCATCGCCAGGCATACCCATTAAATCGTTGCGAAACCATTGATTTAACAAGGTGTTGATGCGCTTTTGTGTTTTCCAAGGTTGACCTGCATAATTGTATAAGTAGGGAATATGAAATGCCGGTTCATTGGCCATGGAATACTGACCAACATTGCCTGTTTGGTCTGGCAATAATTCATAGAAACCACTTTTCCCGCGGCCCATTGGTTCTGCAAACATACTGTCAAGTGCAGCACAGAAAGCAGGCTTCCCTCCCATCAGTTGTATTAAATCAGCAATATTGTGTTGTACATCCCATCTATAAATCCAACCATTGTTTTCGCCATAATATTCTCTTGCACCTCGGCCTCCAGAAAAACGATAATCAAATGGTTCTATAAAATTTCCTTCTTTGGTTTTTGGATGAAAGAAATGTGTTTGATTATTAAATACATTTCTATAATTGTAAGATTTTTTTAAGTAAAAATGATACGCCGAAGTATCACCTAAATCTTTGGCTAATTGCGATAAACACCATTGGTCGTAAGACGTGCCTAAGGTAACAGCAATAGGCTGTCTTTTCTCTCCTTGATTAACTTCGGGCACTGTTTCTTTTTCATCAATACCCAAAGCTGGTATGTACCCATTTTTTTTATAAAAATCATCTAACCATCCTGCAGGTTTCCCCGACCATGGTGCTAGTGTTTTTTGTTCAATGCCCTGTTTACAAGCAGTGTAGGCTTTTTGCAAATCAAAATCCCTTAAACCTTTGGCATATGCATCTGCCACAGTTGCTACTGCATGATTAGAATTCATTCTTCTTGAATCGCCGGTAACTTCAGGAAAAGTAGGCATCCAAAAACGATCCATTTGTTCTGCCATTCTAATATATGATTGAATAATATTTGTTTCTAGTTTTGGATTCACTAAAATGCGCAAAGGATGTGCTGCGCGATAGGTATCCCAAATCCAATCATCGGTATAAAAAGGCTGCCCATTATCGGCATGAACCTTTCCATCGAATGCACTAAAATAATTTCCATCTTCACTCATATTTACTGGACGCTCTAGGCAACGATACAGGGAAGTATAAAAAACTGTTTTATTATTAGCGTTATTATCAGTCACAATAATTTTACCTAACGCTTCATTCCAAATTTTTCGGCCAGTATTTGCTAGTGCTTGTAAATTGTAATCTTTTATTTCGCGTGCTAGATTTTTTTTGGCTTGGGTTTCACTTATAAAAGAAACACCATATCGTAGATTTATTTGCTGTGCTTTATTGCCAAAATAAATTTTTACAATTAAACTGTCTTTGCTAATACTAATTGGCTGCTGCTGGGTTTCAACATAAATAAATACTTTGGTTTTATTCTTTAATTGCTGATAACCGCTAACTGCATTTCCTTTTATTTCAAATGCCCCATTTCTAGTATTTAAAATTAAATAGCAAGGTTTGTTCTGTGTAAAATTAATTTGATAAATAGCCGATTGATGCGATGGGGCATACTTGATATCTGTTGCTGCTTCGTCTAATCGAACGGCATAGTAATAAGGTTTTACTATTTCATTTTCATAGGTATATGATATGATTGGCTTTATTCCTGCTGCGTCTCCTTGGTATGGGCTTAGGTTAAATGCCGAACTACCTCTGTGGCTGGTTACAATTAAAGGAAGCCCTTTTATAACATCCACAGTATAATCGCCTCGCTCTGGATATACACGCAAAAGACTATTGGGCAAGTGTATGGTTGGAAATGTGGGAACCAATAAATGACTAATGTTTCCAATGTATGGATTTACATAGTCTACAGGACTCGAATTATTTATTTGTTTCGATTGAATTGCTGCTGATTGGGCAAATACCATAAATAATAAACCAACTAGCCTTATTCGAATATTTTTCATGCAATCTTTTTATTAGTTTTTTTGTGTTGCTTTTTCTGCAACCATTGTTATTACTGCTTTATCATTCCATTCTGCAGTGTGTCCTGCCATTGGTGTAAAAGATATTTTAGCATCTGATTTTGGATTGGTTGTGCTATCTAAATATTTTTTAAAATAACGGGTTGCTACATTAGAATACAAACCATCCATATCTCCTGTCCAAATCCAAATTTTTCCTTGCAATTTTGGGCCTAGTGTAGACCAGTTTTTTTCTAGTACTTTTTTCAAATCATATTTCTCCCATTGTTTGGCAATTTCGTGGTCGATTTTTCCGGTAATAGGATCAAACATTAATGAGGGAAGTCCATCGGCACCCTTTGGACCAAATACGGCATTGTAGGCCCCAAACTGACCACCAGATACGCGATAGTCGCAAGTTCTACTATTGGTGTTTTCTGAATGAATCCAGTCTTTCATTGAATAAGTGGGTTCTCCATTGGTAGTGCGTTTGCCTGGTTGTAAGTAGCCGAACTTATTATAGAAAATAGTTTCGTCGTGGTAGATATCAATTAACCCATAGTGTTCAAAATCTATTGGGTCAGGACTATAAGCCCATGTTCCATCAAAAAAATCTGGATAAAATACTTGTAATCCTACAGCAATCCAACCACCTGTTGAAGCTCCAGCTAAGTAACGCTTTTTTGATGTTGGTTGATAGTGTACCAAGTTTTCAATGGCAGGTATCAATTCTTCTGTAAGTGCTTTGCCACAAGGACCATTATTTTCAGAATCTACTTGATAACTGTCACCATAGGGTCCTTGAGAATCTAAGAACACATAAATCACTTGTGGTGCATCTTTTGAAAACCACCAATCTGTAAAATCTTTGCGACCCATCATTCCATTGACTGCAGTAGCTCTGCCATTCAATCCTGGCGCTCGATAACAAATAGGATATTCTTTGTTAGGATTATCGAAGTAGCCAGAAGGCAATAAAACTGCGGCTTTTAATTTACGTGGACTTCCAAAAAATTCCGACAAATACTTACTAGTAATTTCTACTGATTTTACAAAACGATGCTCTATAATAACATTTTTTGGAATAATTGATTGTAAGGTTAGTGTAGATTTTACCTTATTTGTCAATGTAAATGAATCAACATTACTAAATAAATTACCTGCCACATTTTCATTGCCATCAGTGATATTTTGTTTATAAACTACTTGACAATAGTATTTTTCTGCTAAATGATTTTTTAATTTATCTATTCCATTATTTAATACATTTTTATTTTTAGTATCAATTGTAAAACTATTAGCACCATCCCAGTCTGTTGGTGTTACGCCAATAGTCACTTGAGAACTACTTCTTGGCTCTTTATCATTTACACTAGTTAAATGAAATAGTAAACGACCTCCTTTTACAAACTGTTGTTTCATTTGAGGAGAAACCAACACTGAAAATTTAAAAGAAATATCAGTTTGCGCAATTGTGCTATTAATAAAGCAAATGAGTATTAGCTGTAAAAAGAAAAATGATTTTATTTTCATATTGTTTGAATAAATGATTCAGTTGTTATTTTAAAAAGGATGCTGGTTGTTTACTAAATATGGTTTTAATACGATTCATATCGAATTTTTTTGTTCGATTGTAATTGTAAATACCATTTTGTTCTTGCTCTACGTCTGTTAACTGCGTATAACAATAGCCCGACATGTTTTCTATACTTAAAATTACATTGGTTAACTTTTCTAATCGATCGTAAAATGCATCTAAGGTTTTAGGACCGTCTCCATATCCCCAAGAATTAACAGCAAATGCATTGCCTGCTACCCATTTAATACCGCCATATTCATCTAAAACATAAGGCTGGCCACCGTAGGCTATTTGTTTTTTGTTATTAATAAATACGGGGGCTTTTTTGGAAGGGCTTAGTTGCTTAAATAATGAGTCGGGATTTTGTTCGTAATTATGCGAAGTATATAAATCAGTAATTACATGAAAATAGCCACTAGCCTCATTTACAGGGCGCGTAGGATCAATTGTTTTTGTTAGCGCATATGCATCAGATAACATTCTATTGTGCTGAATACCTCCATCAGTTTCGTTAAAAGGTGTCCAAGCAATAATTGATGGATAGTTTCTATCTCT
>JAPLEL010000244.1 GCA_026391415.1 Bacteroidota bacterium | reverse complement strand
TTTAATTTCTCAAAACCTTCGGACACTGCAAAACTAGTGGCAGGACAGATTAATACCTCGGGTGTAAATATTGTCGTAGAGATGAAAAAATCAGGCAAAAAATCTCCAATAATATTCTGTTGTCATCCAATAAGTGGCCTGATTTACTGCTTTGAATCATTCCTTTCTAATTGGCAAATACCAGTAAATATCTATGGCCTACAAGATCCCAGCATCTCCTATAAAGAAATAATGTATAATAGCATTATCTCCATGGCAGAAAGCTACCTAATGGCTATTAAAACAATACAGCCTGAAGGGCCGTATAATCTTTTAGGGTATTCTTTTGGAGGAACGCTGTTATACGAAATCGGATATATGCTTCAAAAAAACAATGAAAAAGTTAATTTTATTGCATTAATTGATGGTTGGTGTGTTTTTTCAGAACAGCAAAAAAATGAACAGTACTTTAAAAACGTTTTCAAAAATAACCATCAAGACTTATCAGATAACTTAATTAATTTGGCTTGGTCAAGAATGGAATTATTGTTTGGCCATACTCCCACCAAAACAAAACAAGATATCATCTTATTTAAAGCTACGGAGCTTTTACATGACTATATATCCATTGATAACCCTTCAAATGGCTGGTCGCTCTACACTAAAGGAAAGATATTAAATTATGGAGTAAAAGCAAATCATCATACTATAATAAATAAAGAAAACACCTTAAAAATTACTAAAATTCTCGAAAATTTTATTTCATAAGGGGCATTGTCCGTGAATATCTCAAAACAAGAAATCGAAGTATTTGGAAAGGCCTACACCTTGATCAATATGTCTTTTTTCTTGATTTCTGAAAATTTTTTAATAGAGTATATCAATGATTATGCATTAGAAAACATCCACTTAAATCATTCCTATATAGGACAAAAATTTAATAAATTAATAGGAGATAACAAACTCCCCCCCATTTTAGATGCCAATGAATTAACTCATGATCCTGTTATTATTAATAATAAAATGCGAAAGTGGGACAAATTAGCTATATGGATTGAGAATAAACCTTTTTATATATTGTTAGACAGAGCTTATGATGACAGTAAAGCAACAACTTATGATAATTTAGTGCATGACATTGAAAATGTCATCGGCCATAAATTTAAAAAAGATTTGCCACTAGAACAATATTTGAAAGAAATTGGTAATTATTTTACAGAAATTATTAAAAAAGTACCTTGTTATATTTATTGGAAAAATACGAATCTCGAATATATTGGCTGTAATGATATGGTCGCAAATCTATTTCATTATAAGTCAACAAACGAGATTTTTGGAAAAACTGACTATGATCTCTCACCTGAACGATCATTATCTGAAAGCTATAGAGACGATGATAAAAAAATTATTTCCGAAGGTAAATCTTTGTTAAACATCCCTGGGAAATTAAAAACACCAGAAGGCAAGGTACTAGATACTTTAGTTAGCAAAGTTCCAATTATTAGTTTAAACGGTCAAGTAATTGGTCTTGTGGGTATAACAATAGATGTAACAGAGTTAAACCAAGCCAGAATAGCAGCGGAAGCTGGAGAAAGAGCTAAAGATGAAATTATAGCCAACTTTAGTCACGATATGAGAACCCCTTTATCTGGCATAATTACTACTGCATATGAGCTTAAAGACGACGATATCTCTGAAGAAAAACGCAAAGAACTTGCTGTTCAATTAGCC
>JAPLEL010000257.1 GCA_026391415.1 Bacteroidota bacterium | reverse complement strand
TTATCAATAAAAATATTCACTTTTAAAAAGCTCTTTCTTTTATCAATTGGCGTCATTTCAATTTCGTGAAAGCCACCAGCAGAAGAAATAAGTTTGTAGTTAAAATCTTTGTCGTAAAAATTAGACAATAAATTCTGTGGACTAAGTGTTTGGTTTGACTCTTCTAAAGTTGATTTGGTGATGGTTTTAATCCCGTCGAAATTATAAATATTTACCCCATCACAAATAATTTCATTCTTGCCTTGTTTAAGTATATACTTCTGACCCTTAATGGCAATAGTTCCGGTTTTGGTGCCGTTATCTTTTCCTTTACTACCAATTGATTTGATGCTGAAATTAGCAGATATGCCTTTAAAGCCTTTTACTTTAGCACTTACGCCGTCTAAAACAGCTTTGGCATTGGGATCGTTTTGGGAAAATGCAAATTGACACATCAACAAAGCCAATATAAATGGCAGGTAGCTTTTTTTTATCATCGGAATTTTTTAGTTACAGCAATCAATATCCAATAAATCGTTGGTAAATATACAACTTGATAGGTTTTTATTGCAATGGTAAAGATTTCTTAATACGACTTATCGGTTTGCTCTTGGTTTAAATCGGCAAAAACAATATTTACATTAATGAATCTAAATATTGCTCTAGCTCCATTTCGGTTTTATATCGCACTTCTCTAGCCTTGCTTCCTTGGTTGGGCCCTACAATTCCTGCCGCTTCTAGTTGATCCATTAAACGTCCTGCACGATTATATCCTAATTTCATTCTACGCTGAATAAGCGATGTAGAACCTATTTGACTTTGTACAATTAGTCTTGCCGCATCTTCAAACAAAGCATCCCTATCACCACTATCAAAGTCTTTTCCTTCTAAATCTTTTTCATCTACATATTCTGGCAAAAGGAATGCTTGAGGATAGCCTTTTTGATTACCAATAAATGCACAAACCTTTTCTACTTCTGGTGTATCAACAAAAGCACACTGTAAGCGTGTTATCTCGCCATTATAGCTTACTAGCATATCACCCTTACCTATCAATTGCTCTGCACCACCTGCATCTAAAATGGTACGACTATCAATTTTAGACGACACTTTAAAGGCCATCCTTGCTGGAAAATTGGCTTTAATGGTACCTGTAATAATATTAACGGAAGGACGCTGTGTAGCAATAATTAAATGGATACCAATGGCACGTGCTAACTGCGCCAATCGGGCAATAGGCATTTCTACCTCTTTACCTGCAGTCATAATTAAATCGGCAAACTCGTCTACTACTAATACAATAAATGGTAAGTATTGGTGGCCTTTTTCGGGATTAAGTTTTCGAGAAGTAAATTTCTCGTTGTACTCTTTAATATTTCTACAACCTGCTTCTTTTAATAAATCGTAACGGTTATCCATTTCAATACATAAGGCATTGAGGGTATGTACCACTTTTTTAGTGTCAGTAATAATAGACTCTTCTTCGCCCGGTAATTTGGCCAAGAAATGTTTTTCAATTACACGATACAAACTCAATTCTACTTTTTTAGGATCAACTAAAACAAATTTTAATTGAGACGGATGTTTTTTATACAATAACGAAACAAGTAATGTATTAATCCCTACTGATTTCCCTTGACCTGTAGCTCCTGCCATTAATAAGTGTGGCATTGCCGCAAGGTCTACAATAAAGTTTTCGTTGTCGATTTTTTTACCAATTGCAATTGGTAAAGAGAA
The DNA here is from genome assembly GCA_026391415.1 of Bacteroidota bacterium. Taxonomy (GTDB): domain Bacteria; phylum Bacteroidota; class Bacteroidia; order Chitinophagales; family Chitinophagaceae; genus Sediminibacterium. The sequence continues at coordinate 196 of JAPLEL010000257.1, read as the reverse complement.
ATTATTATTCTGAAATTTTTCTGAAGCAAGTAAGGTTTTCATACTCACTACACTCTTGCGAATATTAGGAACTTCAATACCAATCGTACCTTTACCTGGTATTGGCGCAATGATACGAATACCCAATGCAGCAAGGCTTAACGCAATATCGTCTTCTAGATTTTTAATTCTACTAATACGCACTCCAGGGGCAGGT
>JAPLEL010000294.1 GCA_026391415.1 Bacteroidota bacterium | reverse complement strand
ATATGGTTGTTTTTGTAATATTCCTTGGTTTGAGGTGCACCCTGAATGATATGCATTGCAATGCCGTCGCCAATTGTAAACCAAGCGTGTTTGCCGTCGTGAAAAGGTTCTGCCAAACTATCTAATTGCATTACTTGGCTATAAAAATTTTGCTCTTTTTGAAGGTCCACTACAAAAAGTGCCAAATGGTCGATGGTAATTTGAGGCTTGGTATTGGATGTTTGCGCTTGTGTATTTGTGCTAACAATTAAGAGGCAAAAAAAGCAAACTAATAAAATAAATGGACGCATAATTTCTATTGAGGGATTGAAAATACAAAATTAGCCTAGCATTAATTTAAAAAGACAAAGGCTGTTATGTTTGAATCAGTTATTTTTGCCGCTCGATAAATTTAAAATTGTCGCGGTCCCGTAGTTCAATGGATAGAATAGGCGTTTCCTAAACTCTAGATCCAAGTTCGATTCTTGGCGGGACCACATTTATCTCAGAACCCTTGATTGTCAAGGGTTTTGTGGTTTTTGATGTTGGAGTGATATTATTTTAGATTGTTATTTGTGTAGCGGGGTGTACAGCAGAATGGTGGTTTATCAGCAAAACACTTTCTTTGAAAGCAAATGCATGTAATATTTCTAGTGTAATTTTCGTAAATTAGCCTAGTGAAAAAAAAGAAGGATTTAGGTTTAGATTTTGTGATAGATAGGATAACCAATTCTATTCAGAATACAATTACTGGGGATAGTTTCCAAACGGAGGTATCCTTATTTACAACGGATGACGCCAAGAAATGTACCAAGAAAAATGGGTGGAATTTTGACTGGAAATCTGAATTGAAGGATTATAAAAAAGAGGTCTACAAAATAACCATTGTAAATAATAGTAATATTGTTCAGGGTTTAGTTAGTTTATCAAATGAAGGCGATCATGTTTTTATGCACTTATTAGAAAATGCACCATTTAATATTGGTAAAAACAAGATGTACGAAGGAGTTATGGGTAATTTGGTGGCGTACGCATGTAAGTTGTCGTTTCAGAGGGGTTTTGATGGATTTATTTCATTCACAGCGAAAACGAAACTAATTGAACACTACGAAACAGCATTGGGTGCGTATCATTTCGGGAACGGGAAAATGATTTTAGAAAAAGACCCAGCTCAATTTTTAGTCGATAAATATTTTAAAACAAAATAGCATGGGACATATTAAAGAACCGAAAGGTGTTGATTTTGTAATTAAAAGTGAACCATTAACCGACGCTGATCGTAGAATGATTAGTGAACATATATTGGCATACAAACAAAAGAAGAATAAGGTTTCAACGACTAAGAGGAAGATAATTTCACCAAAGAACAAATTGGTTCACTCCTAAACCTATCACAACCTTTACAGCTAGACTTTAAAGCCACTTCCTTCCAAATTACAGGAAGTTCGGTGGTCAAAACCAATATTCTTTTCAATTCATCCTCTCAGGTACTACTCTTAACCTTTCTTATTAGACACATTAAAAAGAACAAAGATTATGGAAAGAAGTTTAGGTCAGATTTCAATATTGGTAAAAGATTATGATGAGGCTTTGAGTTTTTACATTTCTATTTTAGGGTTTGAGTTAGTAGAAGACACTCAGCTTAATTCTGAAAAAAGGTGGGTTGTAATCAAACCAAGAAATACAAATGGTCAAGGATGTAATCTGCTTTTAGCAAAGGCATCAAATGCTCATCAAGAATATTTTATTGGAAATCAAAGTGGAGGACGTGTTTTTTTATTTCTTTATACTGACGATTTAAATAGAGACTATGAGTTACTTGTGAAAAATGCTGTTGAAATAGTGAGACCACCAAAAGAAGAGAAGTACGGCAAGGTTCTCGTTTTTAGTGACCTTTATGGTAACCTTTGGGATTTAATTGAACAAGCAAAATGAGTTTTATATCGAACACCTATCCCAGATCCTTTCAATGGCGTTATCGAAATACTTAATTGGGAACTACGACAACAAAACCTCCGCAGGAATATTCAGCTCTTGATGAAAGAGTTTTGCCAATTCAAGTGTAAGTATTTTTTTGTTATGATTAAATTACTGCTTTATAAAAACCATACAGTGCTGCCATGGAAGATTGTTTATGTTTTTATCAAATGCAAAACCTGCTGCTTTAAATTCTTTAATGGCCTGCGCTTCAGTCATTTTATGAATGGTTTTTCTGTACTCAATATAGGGACTATATGAGACAATTTTTCCTGCTTGATTCTTTCGTTTAAGTAGGCAATCATTTCTGGCTCAACGTCTACTGCATAAACCTTACCAGTTCCCACCATTTTTGAAAGTAATGCACTTTGGTAGCCGCTACCCGCTCCTATATCAGCAATAATCATTCCTGGTTTTACCGCTAAATTTTTTAATAATAGAGATGTATTTTCTTCCATTTCTCTTTCTTTCCTTTCAAGCCAATCTATTCCGTAATGACTCATTACTTGTGCAATTTGTCTGCCCATGTACCACTTATTAATACCGTTTGGGTCCCCAGTCTTTATTTTATAACGATCTTGACCCAATGAAAATAGGGAGAGCGATAGAAAAGCAAAAAGCAGTAGACAGGGTTTTAATGTATGCATAGATATATTTAGATTTAATAGTCAATCTTGTAACCAACTACGGGAATTAATCCTAGTAGATAATTGTATTTGCAGATCCATTCGAAAGATATTTGGGAGCGTTTCGTTTTTTTAAAAACCAACATAACTGATAATCCCGTTTACTCCAAACCTATCCAATCAATGAGTAATCTGAAATCTTCTTCTTGCTTATTGGCTATCAAAAAACTTAATTGCTCAATACTTTTAAAATTAAAATTGGGTGTATTTAATTTACGCCCAAAAAATTGAGGATAAAATTCACTTATTGGTAACTTGATAATTTCCCAGTCTCCTGTTGTTATAAATTGGTGGACATAAGACTCCGGCTGAGAAATTTGACTTTTTAAACGAAATTCATACGACTTACCATCTCCTTTTATACGCAGGATGACAAACTTTTTTTCATCCACTAATTTGATTGTTTTATTCAATTGTATTGAGGCAAATCCTCCATTGTTTGCTAGTGAAACATGACCCATAAATTGCCCATTTCCCAAATCATTTAAGATCAAGGAACTTTTTGAGATGCCACCCATCACACCATCATTTACAATTCGCCACTCATTCACTTTTGTTAATGTGGTAAATTTATAGATCTCATTGGTATCTGTTTGAACAAACGAGCTAAGCGTTAGAAAAAATAGGAGAAATTTCATAAGTTTTAAATGTATGATATCTTATTCATTTAATTTTTCATTAAATATATGTAAGATAATCAATTATTTAAGTGCGCTTAGTTTGAAAAACACCACATTGTTCGTCGTTAAATCAATTTAGACTTTTATTCGAGGGGCCTTTGGATGTTTAAAAATATTTATAGAGTGGCATTTTAAAAGCGTTTGCCTAATCTACTATTCTAACAAAAGCAGTTCTTCTTGGTGCTGGTACTATTGCGTTTTCACCCTTTATACCTTTCCATAAAATTTCATTAAAAACATGGTCATTAATTTTGTCGGCATCTGAAAAATCTAATTTTTCTGATCTTTTGGCAGAAGGCGAATTGATTTTATTAAGGTCATTTAAATTTACGCTACTCAACAAAGATTGATATTTTGAATAATTAGGCGTTGATGTAAAACTCCTCCACATTGGCATTGAGGCTGCATCAAACTGACTCATTGGTGGAAGACCTAAAATTAATTCCATTGTACGCAACATGCTAGTTGTTGAGTATAATGTATGATCAACAAATTTTCTTTTTGTATACGGACTAATTACTAGTGCATTACTACGATGCGCATCAACATGATCTGGCCCGTTTTGCGCATCATCTTCAACTATAAAAACAGCCGACTCATTCCAAATACTACTTTGGCTTAAATGCTCAATAAATAATCCTACTGCTAAATCATTGTCTGCAACACAGGCAAATGGTGTTGGCTTTCCTACCGCCATTCCTACTGTATGGTCTGAGCCAAATCGAACCGAATTAAAATGAGGAACAGCATTGATTGCAATTAAAGAATCAAAATCTCTTTTCCATTGTTGGTACCTTGTAGTATCTCTAATATTAGTCAAATAAAAAGTAGAAAAATAACTACATTCTTTTCCGCGAAGTGATGGAATATTTCCTTTTTCATTATCCTGAAAAACGCCATACGTTCTATAGCTAACATTAGCCTTTTTACAGAAATCCCAAATAAATCCGTCTTTATCATTTGCAATTTGTCTTCTTCCCATGCCATCTGTTACGCCACCGCGATTACTATAACCAGAAGGCCAAGTTTTTTCAAGAAAATCATTGGCATGTGCACCCAAACTCCAATTATGTCCATCGGCACTCACTTCTGCATCAACATAAAAATTATCAAGCAATACATACTCCTTGGCCAATTTGTGTTGATTAGGGGTTATCTTTTCTCCAAATAAACAAAGCGATGAATCTCCATTTCCTTCGGCAATATCTCCAAATACTTGGTCGTATGTTCTGTTCTCTTTTAAAATATAAAAAACATATTTAATGGGAGAAGGAGCGCCAACTTTCATAGGAATTGGATTGCCAATTTCACCTTCAGTAGACAATAAATTTTGTTTTTTGTAAGGCGTATTTTTATATACAAACTTTGTATATACTTCTTGTGTTTTTTGATTTGGCTCATCAATAATACTTAGGGTTCCTTTCATTAAACTACCTATATACTGCATTCTGCTGCCCGCTGTTTTTGCTTCTCCTGCATGTGTTGCAGATTTAACACCTTTATTAACTGGTTGAGGACCCAAAGGATTTGCAAACGAACTAAACCCTTTTCCATTAGTTACAAATATTCTATGTCCAATTACTTTTACATTGGTAGGATACCAGCCAACAGGAATAAATCCTTTTGATTTACTTTTACCCAAAACACTTACATCAAAAACAGACAAGAAATTATTATCGGCATTGGCAATGTATAATTTTTTTTCGTCTTCAGAAAGCGCTAAACCGTTTGTAACAGACCCTACAGGAGATTGAGGATATAATGCGGCATCTAAAATTTCAACTACTTTTTTTGATGCTGTATTAATAATGGAAACACTATTGTCACCTGCATTTGCTACAAATAGAAATTTGCCGTTCTTAGAAAGTAATAGTTCGTTTGGATTATATGAAACATCAATCAAATTACTAACAGTATTTGTTTCGGTATTAAAAATGGCTATTTTTTTTCCGCCCCAAATAGAGATATACAAAGATTTTTTATCCTCCGATAATACACATGCATAACACTCGTTACCTAAATTAATTACTTGCTTTATATTTTTAGTAATTAAATCAATTATATACAAAGAATTATTTTCCTTTGTAACAACATACAATACATTTTTATTATTATCGATTTCAATACCAGCAGGCGAAATTTTTACTGGCCATGCTTTTCCTAATACAATACTATCTTTTAGTATTAATTTACTATTGATAATAGCATATTGCATAATCCAATTATCATTCCCACCAGATACATATAATTGTTTTTCGTCTTTACTAAACTTGATTCCGTAAAATGATTTTGGAATTACAATATTATCTAGAACTTTTTCGGTTTTAGTATCAATTAATTGCACTGTTTGTATTCCTTGTCCATTATTTGTTACTGCCATTAATTTTTTAGTAGAAGAAACGGCCATGTTTAATGGCAAATCTCCTACTTCCAAACTTCTGCCTGCCGGAGTTAGTGTCCAACCATTTGGTAGTAATACTTTTTTACTTTCTAAGGTGGTAATAACATTTTTTATATCAACAACCTTATTCTGCGCCGTTGCACTAGATGCTAAAACAACAAAAAATAAAAAACAAGTGACTACTCTCATTGAATTGGTTTTTCTGATTTAAAAATGATTTATCCGCATTTTATTTATTCCACCAAACATTCGTATTAGAATTATCGCTTCCACCCATGTTGGCAACTGCTGCAGAATAATTTTTTTGATTGAGTGATTGTAAATAAGTTGGGTAAGGTACTCTGTTAGGGAACAGATTCTCAGCGGGAATACCAGTTCCTCTTGGTAATATAGGATAACCTGTTCTTCTTTTTTCAAACCATGATTGATAATCAACAAAGAAAAAGGCATAGTATTTCTGTAACATAATTTGTTGTAATTGGGCATCAGCACTTGCAGTTGCATTATAAACAACTCCTGTTTGGCTTAAATAGTTTGCAGGCAATGTGGCACCCCATTGCACCATGGATGCAGTGATTCCATTTTCATAATGAACTTTTGATGTTTTGCCTGTGTTGTAACCTTTTAATGCTAACTCCGCTTTTATAAATTCTTCCTCTGCATAAGTTATCATCACACCTAAGTTCGAAGATGTTTTTAATGCATCTACATAACTTGAATTGGCCCCTACAACATACTCAACTGATGTTGGATACCCACTCTCGATTCCCCGATACACACTTACTCCACCAACAGTTACAGGCAAAACCCACACTGAACGGCGGGGATCATTATCAGCATTCATTTTATCAATGAAGAACTTTGTATAATAAGTGCCATCTCTCCATTCAAGCTGCCTCGCTGTATAATATGGATTAAAAAAAGGATACACATTTGGATACCTGAAAATGCCATCATCGGCATTACTAGCAAATACTGGATACTTGACCGCATCAGCAAGTATTGCTGTAATTTGTGCATTGACATCTATTTCACTTTGTCTCTTTGAAATGCGCAATAGAAGCCTTAATCGTAGCGTATTGCAGAATTTTTTCCATCGTTGTATACCAATGTTTTTTCCACCACTTAAAGCATTCGAAGCATATACATAATCGCCACCATAAGTTAATGCTTTAGAGTCATCAAAAAGATCATTAGCAGTAATCAGGTCTTTTAAAATCTGTGTATAAATATTTTTTTGAGAATCAAACTTTGGTAAGAAATTACCCTCTGTTGCTTTAGCTGTTTCTGAATATGGAACATCTCCATATAAATCAGTTAAAATAGAATAAGCCCAAGATTTATAAACTAAAGCAATTGCTTTATAATTGTTTTCTTTTAGCTTTTCTGAGATAGTAATAATATCATCAACATCTGCCATGCGATTATAAAAGCCAGTCCATAATGCAGAACCGGGAAGAATATAATATCTGTGTACACCTTCACTTGTGCTACTTCTTGGTGCATTTACCTGCATAAGATCATGAGTAAAATTATTCGATCCTCCAATACTGCTATTGACAAACTGGTATTCTAATTGCCCAAGCATTACACCCGGATTAATTTGTGTAGGTCGGTTTGGGTCAGCATTAATTGATTCAAAGTTTTTTGTACAAGAAGAAAATAGGCAAAAAAGTAAAAGGCCTGTTAGATATGTATATAAATGTTTTTTCATTTAATTATTTTTATTGTGTACTAAAATTTTACAGTAAGGTTTACGCCCATTGTACGAGAAGATGGGAATTGCATGATCTCTGCACCAGGTGTTATTGTGCCATTGTTTAAATTACCTCCTTCGGGATCAAAGCCCGGGAACTTAGTAATATTAAATAAATCTCTCCCATACAATGCTATACTTGTTTGTGTAATTCCAATCTTTTTTAATATGCTTGTTGGTAGGGTGTATTCTATTCTTGCTTCACGCAACTTTAAATAAGTTGCATCAAATGTGTTTGTCTCTGCATTATTTACTGAATAATAAAGCTCATAATAAGCTGCAGCGCTTACATTAACATTATTAGGAACATCATATTTTCCGGTTGCTGCATTATATACAACACCATCACCCACAATTCCATTTTCACGGCCTGGTAATGTAATTTTAGTTTTGCCAAGACTATTTGATTTCATACTAGTTTGCGAAAACATAGTACCTCCTTTTTGATAATCGAGTAAAACGCTTACTCTAAAATTATTAAAAGCAAACTCGTTCATTAACCCTGCTTTCCAATCGGGGAAAGCATTGCCCCAAAGTTTCGAAATAGGATCTAAGGTTGTAGGAAGACCGGTTGAGTTATAAATAATTTTTCCTTCAGGAGAACGCTGAAACCCTTGTCCATATAAATCTCCCATTCTTCCGCCCACCCTTGCTTCTATGTTAACGCCGCTATTAGCTGAAATAACTTGAGTCGTTACATCATTGGCCAATTCTTTTACATAACTTCTATTGGCACTCCAGTTTAAAGTGGTTGTCCATTTAAAAATTTTGGTTTGAACAGGTATTCCTTTTAGCTGTACTTCTGCACCATTACTTTCAATTAAACCCGCATTAATCAATGCTTTTTGATAACCAGATACAGGGTCTAACGGGATAGCAATAATTTGATTGCGACTATTGTTTTTATATACAGCTAAATCCATTGACAACCTGCTTTTAAACAATCTAATATCTAAGCCGGCTTCATAGCTAGAATTGATTTCTGGTTTTAAAGCAGGATTGAATAAAGTAGATGAGTTAGTAAACTGGTTGCTATAAATTACATCGTAATATTTTGAAGTTTGATAAGGTCTTGTATCATTACCAACTTGAGCCCATGACAAACGGAGTTTTGCAAAAGACACTTGTTTGGGCATTTGAAACAACTCACTTAATAAAAAACTGGTGCTTACAGAAGGATAAAAAAATGAATTATTCCCATAAGGCAATGTACTGCTCCAGTCATTTCTACCTGTCAGATCCAAAAAAACTTTTTCCAGATAAGACCATTGAGATGAGCCATATATACTATTGATTGATTTCTGACTTTTTAGTGGGTTTGCTACTGCTTGGTTTAAACTATTTGACAATTGATAAATACCAGGTTGTGCTAACTGGTCTGCATAAATTCCAGCATAATCATAAGTCTGATGCATTGCATTTGCCCCAAGGTTAAAAGAATATTTTATTGTATTATTAACCTTGTCTTTATAGGTTAGTAATGCATCTGAATTGATTTCATAATTAAATACATTCTCTTCTCTGTAACTGCCTTTAGGAAATTTGGTTTGACTATAGGGGCGTTGTTGAGAGCGGAATTCAAATGCCATATCAACACCTGTGCGAACCATTAAACCTAATTTTTTTGTAAACTCATAATTAGCAGAAAAATTACCAAGCACTCCATGTTTGTTTAGCTTACTTAAATTTTCATAAATATCAATATTGGGGTTTCCAGGTCCTGGATTATACGGGCTCTTTTGTTGAACGCCTGTTAAACCAGGTAACCAATAAGGTTTAAACCAATCGGGATTAATATTAGGCGC
>JAPLEL010000039.1:6304-8255 GCA_026391415.1 Bacteroidota bacterium | reverse complement strand
ATTTCACCTACACCATCAACACCATTAAAAGAAGAGTTGCTTGGTGCTTGACCTAACAATACTACACCAGCCCAATCACCACGTTGTGGGGTTGCTGCTTCTGAAGTAAATACAATTGGCTTATCTGCAGTTCCATCTGCATTAATTTTTGCACCACGGCAAATAATTAACGCACCATTTTTACCATTTTCGCCTACAATTTTAGTACCTGGCTCAATAGTTAAAATTGCACCATTAGTTACATAAACTAAGCCACGCAATTTGTATGTATAGCTAGCTTTTAAAGTTAAATTAGTAATGATACGACCTTCCAAAATCGTATTTTCTACTGGAGTTGAGGTTGGAGGAGTTGTAACTACAGTAGTAGTATTTCCATCAACTTCAATTTTTCTACAACTGCTTGCTAACATTCCTGCAGCTGCAATTAGAATAAATACCTTTTTCATTGGGAGAATTTTTATTTGTTTTTTTTTATTTAATGGTATAGGCAAAAGAGATACTTACGTTTGTACCATATTTACGCGCAATAGCAAGTGCATCTTTTGTTTTATCGAATTTTCCGTCTTCATTTAAATCGTGGTAGAAATAAGCTACCTGATTAAGTAAATCAGAAACATTTAATTTTAATTCTGCTTTATTTTTTAGTAGTTTTTTAGCCATTTGAAAATCAAGTAATGCACGTGGATTTTCCCATACTGGTGGATAATCACTACTTCCTACGTATAAAATACGACGACCAATTTGATTGAATAATATAGTAGTATTCAACCCTATTTTTTCAATATCATACTGAAGAGATGCATTAATTAAATAAGGGCTTTGACCTTGCATTGGTCGGTTTAAATTAGTTCCAGAACTAATTACTCTATTGTAGATATAAGAGAAGTTACCTTGGAATACAAAATTGCGTAAGGCATCAGATACTACATCTAATTTTTTTCTGATTTCTAATTCAGCACCATATCCAGAAGCTTTATCGGCATTGATATAATTGAAGGTACTTGAACTACCCGCACCTGTTTGGTTAAAATACAATTCAATTGGTTTTTCGAAATATTTATAGAATACACCTAGGGTAAATATTTCTCCAGCTCTTGGATAAACTTCATAACGTAAGTCTGCATTGGTAACCTTTGTTCTTACCAATTCTTTATTACCAGTTGTAGTTGCACCTAAATCAAAATCAAAGAAAGCAAAAGGACTTAACTCACGAAACTCAGGTCTAACAACAGTTTGAGAACCAGACAAACGAATATTTGTTTGTTCATTTGCTTTAAAGGTTAAATTCAAACCAGGTAAAAAGTCGTCAACAGTTGTATGTACATGTCTTGGATCTTTTTGTTGCATACTTCCAATAACTTGGTCGAAATTTTCCCAACGCACTCCCCAAGTTGCTCTTAATTGACGCGCTATTTGATTGTCGAACTGAAGGAATCCAGCATTTAAAATACTGTTTGCAATGTATCGGTATTGATTACCGTAGATTTCGTTGAAAGCAAATTTATTATCGAATCCTGTTCCAAAATTTTGTTGACTGAACACTTGATTTTCTGGCAACAAACGTAAAGCAGGATTGTCTGAAGGAAGATATACAGAGAAAGGTCTTGAATCAAATAAACGATCTTTAACTTGCAATAAATATCCGGCTTTTACACTTTGAGTTAAAGAACCAATGGTAAAGTTTTTAGTAGCATCTCCACCGCCTGTATATACATAATCATTTAAAAATCCATAATACCTACTACCACTTCTTTGAGAAGTTTTAGATGCAGAAATCAACAGTGTGTATGGAGAGTTTGGAACAGAAACGTTTTGATTGTATTGCAAACGACGTTGGTCTGGAATATATTGGTCTAGGATATTAAAGCTTCCGTACCAATGTAATTTTGCTTTTAAAGTTGGCAAATTATGGTCGCCAGATAATTGTGTATTAAAAAATGTATTTGCTTTT
>JAPLEL010000039.1:0-6278 GCA_026391415.1 Bacteroidota bacterium | reverse complement strand
CGCTTAGTTGTGTAGTCGGTAGAATTGATATTCAAAATTGATTTCCAAGAAATTTTAGTATTGCTTCCTAATTGCAAAGTGAAGTTTCCTAAAGCACCCCATAATACGTCTTGGCTATACTTATCGTTATGATAGTCGAAATTTAAACTAGCTAAATTATTAGTTATAGAATAAAGTCTGTTATCGAAATTGGTTCTTTTAAAACTTTGGTTATAAGTAAGTGCAAGTGAAACGCCTAGTTTACTATTGGCACCTAATTTAGTATTAAATCCACCGTTAATTTGAAAAGTTTTATTGGTAACTGGTAAATAATTAGAAGCATTTTTTTCTGCAGACCAAATATTTGAAAACTGTTTTCCGTAAGCTGTTTTTTGTGTTTGATCTAGCATGCTAAATGCATTTTTACTAGGAAGCCCATCTGGTAAAGACCTTGCGCCATCATCTATTCCTAAAAAATCTAAACTACCACCTTTGTATTGATAAAAATCACTACCTGCAGTTTGTGTATTAAATCCTGTACCTAATTGAATGCTAAAGAAATTACTTGTAGGAATATCTTTTGTGTTTACTTGTATTAAACCACCAGCCCACTCTCCTGGCAATTCAGGAACAAATGCCTTGTTAATAATGATATTGTCAATCATTGGCGCAGGGAATACATCGAAAGAAAACGTTTTTCTATCGGGCTCTGTACTACTTAATAAAATGCCATTTAACATTGCTTGGTTATATCTATCAGCCAATCCACGCACTACCAAATATTTTCCTTCTTGAATAGAAGTACCAGGAATACGTTTTAAAACTTCACCAGTATTTTTATCTGGAGATCTACGAATTGCTTCGGCAGAAATTACTTGAGATACAGTTGAAGTATTTTTTTGAAATGCTAATAACGCATTAACGGTTTCTCCTTTTGCACCAGCCCCTCTCGAAGATGATTTTACAGTGACTGCTTCTAATGCTTTGCCTGCTTCATCTAGCATTACATTTAAAGTTTCTTCCTCGCCTACTTTTGTAAGGCTTATTTCATCAACTATTTTTTCTCTGTACCCAACATATGAAAGCGTGATGCTATATTTTTTTCCAGCTTCAATTGGTAAAATAAAACGTCCATCTAAATCTGTTTTTGTAAACCCCGTTGCACCACCAGCAATTTTAATGGTAACACCAGAAAGTGCTTCATTTCTTGAGTTGGTTACTTTACCAACTACCTTGCCTTTCTGTGCAAACGATACCAACACTATAAAACTAAAAAGAATGTATGCTATAAAATGCTTCACTTCTGTTATTTTAATTGCAACAAAAGTATCCGCGCTATGTTAAGGAATTGTTACGCGAATGTTACCGAAGCATTAACTAATCTGGAAAAGCTTGATATATAAACAATTAATATTATTTAAATGAGCCGAAAGGTTAAGGCAGCCTTTATCTGTTCGTGAGAAAATGGTGCCCAAAACAATTAAAATGATACCTTTATTATTAACAGACAATAGCTTTCATTTTTAAAAATCTGTTCTCCAATTACCATGGATACGCACCTTCATCACAACCACATTGAAAAACACTTAACCAGTTCTGAAACCATTACAGATATTGTTATTGGAATGGCAGATGGATTAACGGTGCCATTTGCATTGGCTGCAGGCTTAAGCGGTGCGGTAAAAGATGTGCATTTGATTGTGATTGCCGGGATAGCAGAAATTGCTGCTGGCTCTATTGCCATGGGTTTGGGCGGATATTTGGCTGGAAAAACTGAGCAAGAACACTATGCCAGTGAATTAAAAAGAGAATACGAAGAAATTGAAACCTTGCCCGAGGTTGAACGCGAAGAAGTAAGGGTGTTTTTTGAAGGATTAGGTTTAAGTAGAGCTGTACAAGAAGAAGCTGTAGAAGAACTCATTAAAGACAAAGACCGTTGGGCTGATTTTATGATGAAACATGAATTGGGTCTAGAAAAACCAGATCCAAAAAGGGCTAGAAAAAGCGCCTTTAATATTGGTGCATCTTATATAGTTGGCGGATTGATTCCATTAAGTCCGTATTTTTTTGTAGACAATGGATTAGAAGGTTTAAAACTTTCTGCCATTGTTACCTTAGCTTGCCTTTTTATATTTGGTTATTTTAAAAGCAAATTAACCGGAACTCCTCCATTACAAGGCGCCATAAAAGTAGCGGTGATTGGCGCTATTGCTGCAGGTTGTGCGTTTGGAATTGCTAAGTTAATTGGTGGATAGCCTAATAAGTGTCTATTGATTTTTATCCCACAAAATCTTTTTGGCTGAATTTAACAGTTATATCACCGATTTTCAGTGATTCATAATACTATATTAAATACATTCGGCGCAAAAATAAATTCTGATAAATTTTAGTCCATGAAATATACAATTGCTTTGATGGTTTGTTGCTCCCTATTGTTTTCTAGCAGTTTTGCAGGAACTCCTCCTACTAAAACAAAAAAAACAGCACAATTATATGTGTCGCATTTTGAAAATGTGTTGGGTACTTCTTTAGAAATTAAAACTAGTACTGTATCGGCTAAGCAAGCAATTGAAGTAGAAAACATTGTATTAAATGAAATAACAAGGCTTTCTGCTATTTTAAGTGGTTATGATTCTAAAAGTGAATTCAGCAACTGGCTAAAAACAAAAAATCAACCAATTGCTGTTTCAAAAGATTTATTTACGGTATTGTCTTTATTTGACCAATGGCGTTTACAAACAGCTGGTGCATTAAGTGCTGCTGCAGAAACCGTTAATTTGGTTTGGAAAAATGCTGCTGCTAAAAATCAATTGCCTTCTAATGATGCATTAAAAAACGCAATTGCGCAAACACAACAAATCCATTGGACATTGGATGCAGCTAACCAAACTGCAACACATATTAGTGATGCTCCTTTAAATTTAAATTCTTTTGCAAAGTCTTATATTATTAAAGCTGCAGCGAATGCGGCAATGGCTGCCACAAAAATTAATGGCATTTTGGTAAATATTGGAGGTGATTTAGTAATTGCTGGCAATATTTCTGAAAACATTCAAATTAGTAATCCAAAAGCCGATGCTGAAAACGATGCGCCAATAGATAATTTAGTTTTAAGCAATAAAGCAGTTGCTACTAGTGGTAATTACCGCAGAGGCGAATTAATTAACGGTATTTGGTATTCTCATATTATTGATCCTAGAACAGCTAAACCTGCTAATGAAATTATTAGTGCAACAGTAGTTGCTAATTCAGCAACGGATGCTGGTGCATTGGCTACTGCATTTAATGTTTTATCAACCAAAGAAAGCATTGCATTAGCCGCTAAATATGCTGGTATTGATTATTTAATGATCACCAAAAATGGTGATAGAATTGAAAGTGCTAATTGGAAGAATTTAGTAGTTCCAAAGACAACTGCTACTACTACAAATGCAGAAAAAGATTGGAAAAACGAAGTATTCATTGGGCTAGAACTAGCACAGCAACCGGGTTTTGCTAAAAGACCTTTTGCAGCAGTTTGGGTAGAAGACAAAGATAAAAATACCGTTAAAACCATTGCACTTTGGTATAATAAAGCCCGTTGGTTGCCAGATGTAAAAGAGTGGTTCCGCAAAAATGGCGCTCCTTTAGCAAGTAATCCTGCAGTATTTAGCACCATCACTAGTGCTACGCGTTCACCAGGAAAATATACTTTAAAATGGGATGGTAAAGATGACCAAGGCACAATTCTAAAACCAGGAAAATATACCATTCATATTGAAGTAGTGCGCGAGCATGGTGGACACGATTTATTGAACCAAGAAATTGATTGCAACGATATTCCCCAACAATTTAATTTGAAAGGAAATATTGAATTGGTAGGTGCAAGCATTGAATACAAAAAGAAATCAGCAGAAAATTAACAGCGCCATAGAAACTACTACCACCAAAAAGAAAAGCAGTCCAAAACAAACACTGAAACGCAATCTTGCCATGCTTTCGCGTTGGTTACATATCTATGTGTCAATGGTAAGTTTTGCGATTGTATTTTTCTTTTCAGTTACGGGTATTACACTTAACCATCCCGATACGTTTGCAGGTGCATTAAAAAATACACAAGAAAAAGGTAAACTCAATTTGCAATGGGTTAGTTCAAAAGACACTAATCAAATTAACAAATTAAATATTGTTGAGTACTTACGCAAAACGCATAATATTAAAGCAGCTGTTAGCGAATTTAGAATTGATGATAGTCAATGCAGTGTATCGTTCAAAGGCCCTGGCTATGCGGCTGACGCCTTTATTAATCGGGAGAATGGCAGTTATGATATTATGTTTATTCGCGCTGGTGTTGTGGGGTGGGTATTTTAAACGACTTGCACAAAGGTAGAGATACCGGTTCTAGATGGTCATGGGTGATTGATATTTCTGCCGGCTTAATGGTAATTGTTTCTCTTACTGGAATGATATTAATGCTCTACATTAAACGAAAAAGAGTGAGTGGATTAATATTAGCTTTATTAGGATTAATACTATCTTATTTGATTTATTTAATTTGGATTTAAGTTCCAACGCTAATAAATTTTTAATTCGGTTTTAATATTATATGTAGTAAAAATTAAAACAATCAGCTTTATCTGTCTCGCCCTGTTGTTTTAATTCTCTCTAATAATTGCGCTAAGGCCTTTACTTTTTCGGGATACTTTTCGGCTAAATTATATTGCTCTTTAATATCGTTTTTAAGATCATACAATTGCGCTACAGGGTCATTTCCTAATTCAATATTAGTGAATTTATCGTACCGCATTTTAGTAGATGGCTCAATGTATTTCCAATCTTTTTCAATAATAGCAAGCGTTCCGGCATGTTCAATTAAATGTGCTCTTCCTGTAGTTGATTTGCCTAATAATGCAGCTAATATATTTTGACTATCAACAGCATCATCAACTAATAATTTTTGCGAATTTAAAGATGCAAAAGATGCCAATAAATCTACCTGACTTATTAATGCATTTGAAATAGCTGGTTTTATTTGACCAGGATAATTAATTAAGAAAGGCACCCGAGTTCCTGCATCAAAAATGCTGTACTTGCCGCCACGTAAGGATCCTGAGGGGGTATGGCCATTTAATTTTTCAACGGCTTCATCTTCATAGCCATCGTCTAAAACAGGTCCGTTATCACTAGTAAAAACAATTATTGTGTTATCGGTTAAATGTAAACTGTCTAATACTTTTTGAACGCGTCCTACGGCCCAGTCTAACTGAAAAATAGCATCGCCCCTTGCACCCATTCCACTCTTTCCTACATTCGCTTTGTTGGGAACACGCGGCACATGAATATCGTGTGGCGCAAAATATAAGAAGAATGGTTTTTGTTGGTTGTTTACTATAAAAGAAACAGCTTCTTGCACTAATACTTGCGCCATTTCATCGTCTTTCCATAGTGTAGATTTTCCTCCACTCATATAGCCTATTCTACCAATACCGTTTACAATGGTTTGGTTATGTCCTTGCGAAGATTTCATGCGCAACAGATCTGGATTGTCTTTACCAGTTGGCTCATTGCCTATTTTGTTGGTATAACTAATAATGATAGGATCTGTTGTGTCTAAATTAACTACCCGATGATTGGCAATATACACACAAGGCGTTCTATCGCCTGTTGCGGGCATAATAAATGATTGATTAAACCCAATTTCTAATGGCCCTGGTGTAATGATGCCATTCCAATTTAATTGCCCTTCTTTTCCTAATCCTAAATGCCATTTGCCTACTGCACCTGTATAATATCCTGCACGCTGAAAAATAGCTGGCAAAGTAGTAGTGCCAGGTTCAATTAATAAAGCAGCATTACCCGGTGCAACACCCGTTCCTTTTTTTCGCCATGCATATTGACCCGTTAATAAAGAAAACCTAGATGGCGTGCATGTTGCAGCCGTGCTATGTGCATTGGTAAAGCGTATGCCTGATTTGGCTAATTTATCAATATTGGGTGTATGAATTTTTGTAGCACCATAACAACTCAAATCGCCATAACCTAAATCGTCGGCATTGATGATAATTATATTGGGTTTGGATTGGGCAAAAATGATAATAGGAGCAAATACTAGTAGTAGTATTTGCATGAATACTATAATTGATTTATTCATTGAAAGATATTTCTTTACTTATGTAAATTATAAAGAATTATTGATGCAAGAGGTTTTTTATACGGGTAGATATTTCAATACATGCGCGGCTATTATTGATAAATATTTTTTTCAGCCAATTTTTTTTCGAATAATATTTTTGGTAGGGTATAAAATATTTTAAAAAATT
>JAPLEL010000262.1 GCA_026391415.1 Bacteroidota bacterium | reverse complement strand
CTACTAAGTGTTAATGCCGACACTGGCACATTATACAACCACTGATAATAGCCTTCTGCTTTTAAATTCCAATTGGGTGCTAATTGTAACGAATACCCTAACACATAATGATTAGCCCTGCTAAAATCTAAGCCCATATTGGGTTTTAGCGTATCAACATAGTTCTTTTTTCTAAAAAGAACAATATGGATGCAAATTGTGAAATGTATGAATGTGTCAAATGCAAAAAAGAAATAAATATTCAAAAAATAGATAAATGTACCAAAGGTAGTAATTCATTTAAATGTCCTAAATGGTTATGTAATGTAGAAATGCATATTGATAAAGATGGAGATATTAAATTAGGTCATGATAAAAATTGCAAAAAATAATTATTTAGTTTGGTGTTGCCTGTTGATTTTACTTTGTTGCTTAATATATTATTTACCGCTTCTCTTTGTTGCAAATCGAATCCTTTAAAACTTTTGTACATACCCAGTTTTAGCAACAAGTATTTATTAAACTTATGCGTTGCCACCATTGATACAACCGTACTATTTTCTTGAAACTGATTAATTCTTGTATAAATAAGTGGACCATTAAATTTATCTAGCCTATAATTTTCGGCTTTTATATTACTAGCATTTACACTTACAATTGTTTTTAAAATTGTTTTGGGCGATAAAAAAATACTATGCGTTAATCCTACTGCGCCTGTATTACTCAAATCTAATCTACCAGATCTTGCCGAGGTTGAATTTGTCCATAAAGTAGAATCTGTTTCGGGTACTGTTTTTTGTTGGCTCAATCCACCAAATCCAAATAGCGTAAAGTTTCCAATATGTTTTGTTGGTAAATTAATATTAAAAGACAAGTCTTGAAATGTGGTGGGTGCTTCGCCTATATTAATGCCAATTTTTTGTATCAAACTTAAAAAACCGTACCGATAATTAATTAAATAAGAAGCACCTGATCCTTTTTTAAAATAACCTTCTGTTGCAAAGTCTATTCCAATAACACTAGCAGAAAAAGTGTGTTCTCTTTTATTGGCATTGCCCTTGCGTAATTTAATATCGAACACCCCCGATAATACATTGCCATATTCTGCAGCAAATGCACCTGTCATAAAATCGGAATTAGCTAATAATTGGGCACTTAAAATAGATACCCCTCCGCCTGAAGTTCCTACAGAAGCAAAATGATTGGGGTTTGGTATATCTACCCCTTCCATGCGCCATAGCAGGCCATTTGGGGCATTGCCTCTAATAATTAAAGCATTGGTATTTCCATTACCTACAACACCTGCAAAGCCTGTTGCAATCCGCGAAGGATCATTAATACTAGCAGCAAATCTTCTGGTTTCTTCTACACTAAACATTCTTGAACTAACCAACGAAAATTGATTGAGTGGCTTTGCTTTATTAGGTTTGCTTTGTACAATTACTTCTTGGGTGGTTTGTACTTCTTCGTCCATTTCTACTGTTACATCTAGTTCTTTGCCCGATTCTACCAATAAATTATTTAGGGTAACTGTTTTAAAGCCAACATAACTAATGCGCAGAGAATGACGCCCAACAGGAATTCCCTCTATTTTAAAATAACCTTTGGCATCTGTTATACTGGTTGTTTTGCTGGCATTGAGCAATTCAATTGTTGCGCCAACTAATGGTTTACTTAAAGATCTTTCTACAACAGTTCCTTTAATAGTTTGTACAGGATTTTGTTGTGCGTTTAAAAGGTTCAAAAACACAACAAGCATAAAAGAAACTAACAAAAACTGACGATGCATTGAATATGTATTCTAGTTAAAAAATAAACCTATCGTAAAAATAGGCTTATCTGTTTACTTTTTGGGTGCGCGCTTAATAGGTTTTCCATATTTTTTCTTCATGGTATCTTTTCTTTTCACTTTTACATTAACCCTTGAGTTCTTAGCCGATTTTGCATGAAATGCTGGGCCAGCCGCGTGTTTTTTAGGCAGTTTTGGCTCTATATTTTTCATATAAACCTTTGGCATTTCGTCGTCGGTTAATACCTCAGATATAACTAGGTTTTCGGGTAATGGTAAAATAGGAATTTGATAGTGCATTAACGACTCAATGGCTAATTGCTGTGGCTTGCTGCTAGGGGTAATAAAAGTGATAGCAATTCCTTTTTTATCGGCCCTTCCTGTTCGTCCTATACGATGGATATAATTTTCTGGCACTTCGGGTGTGTCGAAATTAATTACATGGGTTACTTCTGCAATATCTATTCCTCGGGCCACAATATCTGTGGCTATAATAAAGCGATAATTTCCTTCTTTAAATTGTTTTACTGTATTAAATCGATGATTCTGTTCTTTATTAGAGTGAATCACACCAGCGGTTCCAGGAAATTTTTCGTTTAATTGTTCAAAGAGTTCGTCTGCTAATTTTTTAGTTACTGCAAACACCAATACTTTGGTCATGGATGCATCTTCGGTTAACAATAATTCTAACAAATTAACTTTCGTATAAAAATTAGGAACCTCGTATGCAGTTTGAATAATATTTTCTAGTGGCGTTCCTGTTGGTGCTGCTTCTACTTTTACAGGATCATTAAAATAGGTTTCCATTAAAGCTTCTACCTCATCTGTTATGGTTGCAGAAAACAATAAATTCTGGCGTTTAGCAGGCAATAAATCTACAATGTTTTTTAATTGGGTTCTAAAGCCAAGATTGAGCATTTCGTCCATTTCATCTACCACTACTTTTTTAATGAACTTGGTTTTAAATGCACCATGCATTACTAAATCAAACAACCTGCCGGGTGTAGCAACAATTACATCTGCACCTGTAGTTTCTAAAGCTGTTCTTTGGGTATTGATATTTACTCCGCCATAAACACCTACTACTTCAACGCTCATATAAGTTGTTAAGGCTTTTACTGCGTCTACCACCTGAACCACCAATTCTCTAGTGGGTACAATCACCAATATTTGAGGGTCTTTGTCTTTATTGAATTTCCACTGACGTAAACAAGGCAATAAGTAGGCGAATGTTTTACCTGTTCCGGTTTGAGCAATGCCACAAACGTCTTTTCCAGACATAGCTGTAGCAAAAACACGGTGTTGAATGGTGGTTGGATAGGTATAGCCCAAATCATCTAAAGCCTTCAATAATGGGGTATTTAAATTTAAATCCTGAAATGTCATAATGGTAAAATGAGCTGCAAAGGTAGTTTTTAATTGCTGCTACTCACTTAATTTCCAAATGATGTCTTTTTGATGGCTATTGTATTTAATTAATACTTTTTTTTCAAAAAGGTCTAATAACAAGGCTTCTGAAGCATCCATTTCTAAATCACTTAAAAATGAAAATTCTTTGGTGGTTAGGGTTGGATATATTTTAAATAGATTTTTGTAGTCTTTTTTTATTGGTTTTTTCTTGGCTTTTGGTATTAATTGCAATAAAGCCGTTTCGAATGTTTCAGAGCTTTGAAACCCATTTAAAACTAGTGAATCACCATGTTTATTTGTAAAAATAAAAGTGGGTAAACTAGTAATATTAAATTTTTTGGCTAGTGCTAAATCGGCTTCAAAAAGCATTTGCGACTTTCCTTCTAAATCACGCATAAGTCTTGCAGCATCTAAACCAACTTCAAAAGCAGCATTAAGTAATTCAACTTTTTCTACTATGTTTTTACTATCTACAAACAACATTTCATTGATTCTTCGCAAAAAAATAATTGCCTTGTCTATGTCTTGCATTTGCGCTGCTTTAAAAGCAATTGAAGGCGGATACGATGATGGCAATGGATCTTCGAGCCATACCAAAGAATTGATAGGCATATCATGCTTTAAAGCAACTTCGTCCCAATAAATAGCAGCGGTTTGAGGACTAGTTATAGGACCACTTTTAAAGTTATTCCAAGAGGGTAAAAGCCCTCCCATACAATATTCTATTTCTAAATAATCGCCATACTCTAATTTTAATTTTCGTAGTTGTGGTTGTATTAGCCAGCAGGTAGAACAAACAGGATCAGTAAAATACAATAAGTGCAGTTTTTCGTATTTGAACGCTGGTTTATTTTTTGATTCCTTTTGTGTAATTAAAGGAATTTCAATTTCATCAATATTTGCTTCATTTGGATGTAGAAATGTTTGTTTAATTTTTCTACCTAGTAAAGTGTGCTCTTCTACCATTTTGGCTCTTGCTAAATAAAAACTGGTGAAGATTTTTTGCAAATCGGTTTCTGTATTAAATTTTTCATAAAGCACTTTTGCATCAATTAATGCATTGGTGGTACCTGCACTGGTAAAGGGAACTGCCAAATGAGCAGCATCGCCTATTAGTACAACATTTTGTTTGTGAAAACTAGGCAATAAATCAAAGTCTGTGGTATTCCAAATATAACTTGTAGCATAATCATTGGCCTGAATTATTTCTTGAACAATTACGGGAAAATCTTTGAGTAGTTCTAAACACAAAGCGCGAATGGAATTAGGTGTTTCCTCTACTAGTTCCATTAGATTCACATCGTATTGCATAAACCAAACAAGCTCTTCATTAGAGATAGGAATGAACCCAAAAGAAAGCCCTTTTTCTTGACTTAAAAATTTATTAAACTCATGCGAATGGCTTTGTGCAACTGTTGGCAAATAAACAACACCAATAATTTCTTTCACTTCTATTGGGGTGAAATTTGTTTTACCAAAGAGCGTTGTTCTAACCTTTGAATTAGCTCCATCTGCGCCAACAAACACATCTCCAAATTCTACTTCTCCATTGGTAAATACAGCAGCAATTACTTGCGCTTCTTCATATAAAAAATGAGAAAATACCCTACCCGATTTTATTTTATCGATAGGCAAAAGTGTGTACAAATAATTAATTAAATCTTTGCGCTTAATGCACTGCCAGGGTTCTAATTTTAAATATTTGAGCGCAATGTCATTAGGGTTCTTTAATGTAAATGTATCAATGAACATCCCTGGTAATTCTTTTACACTTGAATAAGGCGCAAACAAATTCAATACAGAAACCCCATCTGAATGCATTAAAAAAGCATTCCCCTTATTGGGTACTTTGGTTTCTTTTTCATTAACACTTACCGTAAACCCTTTTTTATGTAATAGTATAGCTAAAGCCATTCCCCCTATTCCACCTCCAATGATTACTATTTTCATAGAATAGATTTTAAGGTTGTTTCCATTCTAGAAAAAGCTTCTTGTAATATTTGTTCTGAAGTAGCAAAACTAATTCGAATATATCCTTCTGCACCTGAACCAAACCATTGAGGCAAACCTGGCACTACTGCTAGCTTTGCCTCTTTCAATAAAATTTCATGGATTTGTGTACTTGATAATTTTGTTGCTGTAATATTTGCAAATGCTACATAACAACCTTGTGGTGCATAACAAGAAATACCTGGCATTTCATTCAATCGGCCCACACAAATATTGCGCATGCTTTGTAAGTGTTGTACAAATGCTTCTAACCAATAATTGCATTTTGTTAGTGCGGCTGTTGCGGCTACTTGCGCCAATACATTACAACCATGTACTGTTGATAAATGGTTCGACGCTTGCATTAATAAATTAAAATGCGTTTCGTTTGAGGCCATTAATGCACCAATTCTTAATCCGGCCAATCCATAAGATTTACTAAACCCTGTAACCACAATGGTTTGCTGCCTTATTTCGGTTGATATAGATGCAATACTTGTATAAACATTTGGCGTGAAAATAATATCACTCCAAATTTCATCCGATAAAATAATTAGTTGGTGTTTAACTGCTAGTTCGCCAATGATTTGTAATTCGGCAGCCGTAAAAACTTTTCCTGTTGGATTTAATGGATTGCACAAACAAATCATTTTTGTTTGTGCATTTATTAAACGCTCTAATGCTAGATAGTCTAATGCATCTTCAGGATTAATTGGTACAGCAAAAGGAATAGCTATGCCTGCATTCGATTCAATCGCATATCGAAATAAAAAATCTACCGGATTAAATATAATGGCTTCATCACCAGGTTGTAAAAATGCTTTGCAAATAATATCAATCCCTGCAGCGGCACTATCAACTGGAAAAATAAATTTGGGCTCTGCTTTAATATTGCGTTTTGATTGAAAAAACTCAGCCATTGCTTCTTTAAAAAAAGCATAGCCTTCTGGTGGCGCATAAGAAAAATACCTATCTAATGAAAATTGACTGATTGCTTCGGCAATTTCAGGTGCAGATTTAAAATCTGGATCTGCTGCTGTTAATGGAATAACCCCCTCTGCCACCGACGCCCATCGTAAATTGAAAGCACATTTTTTTAGTATATCAAAATCAATTTGATCGTGGCTGAACATAATTTGTAGGGATATTACTACACAAATGTAGTAATATCCGTATATATAAAATTCATTTAATAGGTTTAGCAACCTACTTCTTATAAAATTTATTGGTATTTTAATATGCCCTTTGTAAATAAAACAACAAAGGGAAGCCTCTTTTGGAGCTTCCCTTTGTTAGTATTGTAAAAATTAAATTAATATTTAAACGCTTTCCCGTTGGCCATCACTTCTTGAGTGGCTTCGTCGAAAGTAACTTTAGCTCCTGTATGAGCAGCCGCATTGGTCATAATGGTTGCAATAGAATGGTTATAACCGGCTTCTACTGGTGCATTAGGTGTTTTTCTGCTACGAACACAATCCATCCAGTTTTTAATATGCGCAGTTGTTAGTGCATCTCCGCCTGTATTTGCGCCTGACTCTACTTTTACTACCATATCCGTTAAACTTAATTCAGGTAATAAATTTGGTTGCATTTTCATTGCCGCAGCATAGTTAGCTCTCATTCCCCCTTTTGGAGAAACTTTATTAGTAATCAAATTCAATTCACCACCATTTGAGTAATAAATTTCACTTGGGTTATCGTCTCCATTGTGCATACGAGAAGTAAA
>JAPLEL010000305.1:1272-7275 GCA_026391415.1 Bacteroidota bacterium | reverse complement strand
GTTCTTCTGGATTAACATCTAGTTTAAATAAATTACAAAAATGCTTATTCACATACAAAATGGTATGATCTAACGATTCAAATAATATTGCATCGCTAATATTATCCAAAATGTTTTTCAGAAAATCATTATTGTATTTATTTGTCAATTTCATCAAATCTGCTAAAAATAAAATGTAGTATAAAATTAGTTAGATTGACGAATTTATGACATTAATTAGTCTTAAATAAATATATTATTAACAAAATAGTTAAATATGGGGGCCTACTTGAGTCAATTTCATAATTAATGACAAAATTATTATATAAATATTGATGATTAAATGTCATTAATTGGCCTGCTGAAAAAAAGCTTTTAAAAATACAATATGCAATTTTAACGAAATGTATATATGATAGAATTTGCAATAGAATATCTATGTTTTTCTGTTGTTTTAGTAATTTCTTTTAGTGCTAAAAAAAGAAGAATAGCTAGTTAATAATAGTATATAACTTTTGTCAGTTCCTTTTAATTATATGGTTTTTGTTTTTAGTATTAACCACAATAAAAAGAGATAAAAAGTTCCCAAAACCAAACAGCCTGCACTAATTGGTAAAATAATTACCATTACACTTAATCTTCAAAGTATTCTACTTTCAAATTCTTCATTTTATAATTTCACATAATAATGGTGTTGTACGTATTTAAATAGTTCATTTACATCAGTACATAGTGCATTATATAAATTTATAGGCAACTCATATTACTATATTTTAAAATACAAAATTATTTCTACCATTCATTTGATTTTATCTTTACTTTATATCTAGTGCATCCTTAATAAATCTATTGGAATGAAATCACCAACAGTTGAATTAAAACTACCCATACTACCTAATATGGAGTTGATTGCCACTCAAACTGCAGATATTATTGCTAAACACATGCATTTATCTGAAGAACAAAGTGGAGAGATCTCTATGGCATTAATAGAGGCTTGTATTAATGCTTTTGAACATTCTAAAACTGAAAACAGTGTTTATATTCATTTTATAATTGAAGAAAATTCAATTATAATTAAAGTAATTGACCAAGGCATTGGCTTTGATAAATCAAAAGTAGAAATTCCAAAAATTGAAAATAAAATTGGAAATGACGAACGCAAACGTGGGTGGGGTTTACAATTAATTCAAGCCTTAATGGATTCTGTTGAATTCGAATCAACAAATGCGGGTACAACTATAACAATGATAAAAAATAAGTAAGATGAGCGATTTTAAAACCAAAGTATCTGTAATAAACGAAGTTGTAATTATAGAAACAGATGGATACTTAAACAACGAAGGCGGTCAAATGGTTTACGATATCTGTATAGAAAAAATGCAATTGGGTACTCGCAAAATTTTATTAAACCTCACTGGAACCAAGGTAGTTAATAGCATTGGTGTTTCTATTTTAATTGAAGTGATTGAAAAACTACAAGAGGTTGAAGGTAAACTTGGCTATTATAATATGGCTCCTATTGTTGAAAAAACATTCCATATTATGGGTTTATCTAAATACTCCTCATTATATAAAACTGAAGAATCAGCACTGGCTGAATTTTAATAATGGAAATAAGTATTGAAGCTTTACAGGTAAAATACCTAGAGTTAGAAACCTTATTGGATTTCACCAATAACTTAAACTCATTCGAAAATACGCCTGATTTATTACAAGAAATTCTTGTAAAATCATGTGGTGTACTCAATGCTTCTGCAGGTTTTATATTATTAGAAGATTCCAATACAGACATATTAAGTATTGAAGCAAATTTTAATATAGATATCGCCCCTTTACGTTCTATCATTTTTAATAAGAAAAAAGGTTTCGTATACGATATAAAAAGTATTGGTAAAACAGTTTGTATAGATATTAATACCAATGTGCATTTATCAAAAATTAATGCCAAGTATGCTATCATAGCGCCTCTACAACAAAAAAAAGATATCATTGGTTTTATTATTTTATTAGATAAAGAAAGCCGCAAAGGCTTTTCGGCATTTGACGATTCAGATAGTAGTATGATTTCAGCTATTGCTTCTCAAGCTACTACTGCCTATAGCAATATTCAATTATTAGAAAAAATTCAACAGGCAAAATCGTTTAACGATAATGTGATGGAATCAATTGCCACTGGTGTAATTACTACTAATTTATTTGGTGAAATAAATCATATTAACCTAACAGCAGAAAAGATTTTAAATAAAGATCGGACTAGTTTTATAGGACACCATTATGGCTTTGTATTT
The DNA here is from genome assembly GCA_026391415.1 of Bacteroidota bacterium. Taxonomy (GTDB): domain Bacteria; phylum Bacteroidota; class Bacteroidia; order Chitinophagales; family Chitinophagaceae; genus Sediminibacterium. The sequence continues at coordinate 5,005 of JAPLEL010000305.1, read as the reverse complement.
GATCAAAACGAATCCTTAATAAACCTATTGTTAGAATCAGAATCTACACTTGAATTTAAATCTGAGTCTAATTTAGCACTTGAATTTTATGGAAAACATACAATGATTAATATTTCCATGTCTCCACTATTAAACGAGCAAAAACAGCATATTGGCACCGTTATAGCCATGGAAGATTTATCTAATCTCGATAAGCTAAAATCTACTTTTCAAAAATATGTATCCAAACAAATAGTAGATCAAATTCTTATTAATGAAGATTCGTTAAACTTGGGTGGTCAAGAACAAGAAGTAACCATTCTGTTTACAGATATTAGAGGATTTACGGCCATGTCTGAAAAAATGGTTCCGAACGAAGTTGTAGATACATTAAATGACTACTTCAACCAAATGATTGAAGTGATTTTTAAATATAATGGCACATTAGATAAAATTATTGGGGATGCTTTAATGGTTGTTTTTGGCGCTCCACTCCCCGACATAAATGATGCAGACAATGCCCTATTAACAGCCGTTGAAATGCAAGAAAAATTAGTTGCATTTAACCAGAATCGAATTATTAATGGAAAACTTCCTGTTGAAATTGGCATTGGCATTAACAGAGGCAAAGTTATTAGCGGAAATATAGGTTCTAGCCAACAAATGAACTATACAGTAATTGGCGATGCCGTAAACCTAGCCTCTAGGTTGTGTTCAGCAGCAAAAGTGGGCGAAATTATTATTTCAAATAGTGTGTGGGAAAATACAAAAGAAAAGAAAAAATATAATTGTCAAAAGCTGGCCCCCATAAAAGTAAAAGGTAAAATAAAACCAATTGCCATTCGATCTATCCAACATAAAAAAAATACCGAAATCACTTATTTAGCTTTGTTTGAAATGCTTGAATCGTTTCAAATAAATAATATTCCAGCTAGTTCTAGCTACCATAATATTCATCATATAAAATCGGTAGTTGATGCGGTTAAATTTTACGGAAAAAAAGAACAAGTCTCTAAACAAGACCTTTTATACTTACAATTAGCGGCTTGGCTGCATGATATAGGATTTGTTTGGAGTCCGGTTGAACACGAAAAAAAGGGTTGCGAATATGCTAAAACAATACTAATACAATTAGGATTTCCGGTTGAAGTAATTGAAAAAATAAACGGAATGATTATGGCTACTAAAATACCGCAAAGTCCAAAGAATTTATTGGAAAAAATTATTTGCGATGCAGACCTTGATTATATTGGTAAAGAAAATTATACAGAAATAAGTAACTTATTATTAAAAGAGATTTCATTAATAAAAGATATTTCTGAAATTGATTGGCTTAATATTCAGAAAACTTTTCTTGAGTCACATACGTATTTCACCAAAACTGCTAAACAATTAAGAAATAAAAATAAAAATAAAATATTAGTTGATATAACCAAAAAAATTGAATCATATCATGGCAGAAGCTAAACATAATACCTCAAAAAAACATTTTCAATTAGATAGGATATCCTTTTTTACAGATGGCGTATTTGCTATTGCTATAACCTTATTAGTCATTGAATTTAAAGTCCCCGTAATAGCACATCCTGAAGACAGATTACTTTGGGAAAAGCTTCATGAAATGGGTTGGCAATTTTTAGGATTTATTATCAGTTTCTGTATTGTTGGTTATTACTGGTCGGTCCATCACCGTGTGTTTGGCTATATTGAACACTATACCAATGACCTAATATGGCTAAACCTATTCTTTTTATTTTCTGTTGTGTTATTGCCATTTAGTTCAGGATTATTAGGAGAATATGCTTCTGAAAGTGACATGCTATTACCTTATGCCTTTTATGTAATTAATATATGCCTTACAGCCATTATGAATGCTTTGCTATGGGTTTATGTTAACAATCCTAAAAGAAGCTTATTAACCCATGTAATTTCAAGAGAAAGGGTACAATTGGGTCTATTCTTTACAATGGTACTGCCAACTATTTTTATATTATCTCTTATCATTTCTTTTGCCTATCCAATGTTAGGACGCCTCATTCCTTTAACTATACCGTTTGTGCTTCGTTATGGATTAACCGGTCTTGTTAAAAGAGCCGAAAGAATGGAACATAAAAGAAAAATTGAAGATGTTAATTAATTCTTTTTTCTAATTATAGTTGCGTTTGTGTTAAACCGGCTTCTACCAATCGAATAGTCCAGAAATCAATGGCACGATTGGCGTCTGTGATATAGGTATATGGCATATAAAAATATCCATTATCCCCCCAATTAATTCCCCAAGAATTTCTTACAATAAAATATTGTTTTCTAATTCCCCAAGAATTTCTTACAATAAAATATTGTTTTCCATCATCATACCCCACCGCCATTACAGCATGTCCGCCCAACCTTTGTTCAGAAAATGTTGGCATTGACATAATACCATTTTTATTAATCAATTTAAAACTTTCATACACTGAAAATCCAAACACAAATGGGAACCCTTGCGCTAAGCAAGATTGCAGTAACCCAATATTGGAATTATTTAAACGCATATAACTCAACACTTGATTGGTAGCTGCTTTTTCGTACAATGCATCTGGAGGTTTAACTGCGAACTGATCTACTAAATAAGGCCAATCATTTTCAGAACAAACTCCTTGCAGATTCATTGTTTTAATTCCATCCCTTAAAAATGCGCCACTGTCTGAATAGATGGTATTTAGTAATACCCTTTCGTTATAATAAATAAATAATCGAGAAGGAATAAAGTCTGGAATTAATTGTTTTTTTTGTTCAAATTGAAATGCTGCTGCTAATGCATTTGCCGTACAACTACCTAAAACACCTTGCTCATACACTTCAGGACAATTAGAACGTAAATCTACATTTTTGGGTAGCGCACGCATGACTAACATGGGCGCAGTATATAATAAATCTCTGTGGTCGGGTAAATCCGGAAGCCATCCAAATGAATTTGCCATTTTTTGGTATCAATTATGGTTTACATTAATGCAAGCTTTTATTTTCTGCTTGCCCAACAAACATCCTTATTGATCAATAAAAAAAATGGATATTATCACTGAAAAAAAATCAGTGGTTTAAACAAATATTAAAAATCTATTGTTGCTATTTAAATAGAAACAATCGTACCTATAGCACCAAATTCAGATGGTGATAGTTCAAATATACTAGTGGGTGTTAATCCCTCTTCCCTACTATGAGACACATAGAGAATAGTAGTTTTAGACTGATGTACAATTTGTTGAATCATTGTTATAATTAAGGCAGCAGATCCATCATCTAGCCCAGCCGTTGGCTCATCTAAAATTAATAGTGGCGGATGTTTAACCATTGCACGCGCAATTAAAACCATCCGCTGTTGTGCCAATGTTAAAAACTGAATAGCTTTATTTCGTTGTGGGTAAAGTTGAATAAAATGTAACCATTCTTGCGCTAATCTAATCTGCTGATCTGAAGGTTTAATATATAATCCAATAGAATCATTAAAACCAGATATAATCATTTTTTCAATGGAGTCTTGCCGAGAAAAATGTTGTGTGAGCGATGCATTAAAATAACCAATTTTCTGTTTGATATCCCATACAGTTTCACCTGATCCTTTCTTTTTTCCAAAGAGATATAATTCTTGTCCATATCCTTTTGGATTATCTCCAGTAATTAGTGACAATAGGGTTGTTTTGCCAGAACCATTAGGCCCAATTAAATGCCAGAATTCGCCAGCATTTATTGTCCAATTAATATCTTTTACAAT
>JAPLEL010000305.1:0-1249 GCA_026391415.1 Bacteroidota bacterium | reverse complement strand
ATTGGCCTGCCATCATAGCTAACCGAAACATTAATTAATTGCACTAGAGGATTTAAAGAGGTTTCTATAACATTTAATGGTAATGGTAAATGCGCACCTGTGTTAAACTGACTTTGAATATCCAAAAGCAAGTGCTCTAAACTTATATAAGCTATTAAGTCATTATTATGGTAAGAAAAATAATGGTTGATAAATGGAAATATCTCTTTTTTTCTATGAAATATTTGAATGATAGGAATTGTTTGAGCAATTGATTCAAACTTTTTTAAAACAAGAGCCTGTGTTGCAATATCTAAATGATCATACACTTCATCTACTATAAAATAAGTAGGATTTCGGCTAAGCAAATATTGGAGTAATACTTTTTTCTGTTCACCACTCGACAATGAATGTAAAGGCCGATTAAACCCTGTATCAAAACCCGTTTCTCCGTGTAAGAATTCTTCCTTTAAAAACTGGTCTAATGCTTGACTTGAAAATAGAGCAGAATTTATATTTTCTATATCAAAATACGCTTGTATTAAAGGATGTTTACAAATAAGGCCCATCACTAGGGCCTTATTTGCATTTGCTGGTAAGTATATGGCAATATGATTAATTACTTTCATTGTAGTAATTGAAAGTAAGAAGAAAATTTTTTATTAAAAGAAATTAATCCCTAATTAAAGTGGCCATTCCTTTTTTAAATATTTTTTTATTTCCAATATCTGAACATGAAACAACCCAAGCATAGGTTTCAATAGCACCTAAAGATCCCTTTATTAATCCATCCCATCCAGTTTTCATATCATTGGTTTCAAAAATCAATTTTCCCCAACGGTCAAACAATCTAAAATAATCTAGTTTGGAAATTCCTACATAAAATGGCAATAACACATCATTTACCCCATCACCATTTGGCGTAAAACCAGTTGGAACAAATACATCCGGATTATTAAAAACCCAAACTTCTTGACGATCATTAACAACACATCTATTTGTATCTGTGATTGCAATTGTATAATAAATTTTATCTGGGTCTGTTGCTTTATAAATTGCCAATGGCGTTCGAACTTTGGTGTCAGATAATCCTAATGGTGGAGACCATAAATAACTTATTCCACCAAGCATTGCTGAAAGTAAAATAGGATTATTTCTAGTAGCATTTACAATAGAATACGTAATTGGATTTCTAACAGTATATATTATAATATCTCTCTGCAATGTATCTCTTAATCCAGGGCAAACATCACTTTCAACAATTAAAGTA
>JAPLEL010000038.1:2106-11953 GCA_026391415.1 Bacteroidota bacterium | reverse complement strand
TGAATCGTATGATTACCACCAATACTTAAACTATCACCATCACCAGATACAATCCAAACACTTAGTTCTGGACGGCTAGCTTTTAATCCACTAGCAATAGCAGTTGCACGACCATGAATAGAGTGCATCCCATATGTATTCATATAGTAAGGGAAACGACTACTACAGCCAATCCCACTAATAATAACAATATTTTCTTTTGGAACACCAATATTTGGCATTACTTTTTGAACCTGGGCTAAAATAGAATAATCGCCACATCCAGGACACCAACGTACTTCTTGGTCTGTTGCAAAATCTTTCGCGGTTAAAACGGGTGCCGCTGTTGCAGTTTCAATCATTTAATAGAATTTTTATATAACAATTCAATTGAATAAAATAGTGGGAACGAAGTTACGATAAACTCGTCTAGGAGTTTGCTAAAAAACTCCAATAAATTCAAAATATTGTATTATCCCTTCAATAATTCTTCCCAATACTCTGCTGCTCGTCGGGTATGAGGCACCACAATAGTACCTCCCACTATGTTTGCAACAGCAAAAATTTCATATAATTCTTCGGTATTTACCCCTAATTCATAGCTTTTTCCAAGGTGATATTTAATACAGTCGTCGCAACGCAATACCATACTGGCCACCAATCCTAGCATTTCCTTGGTTTTTTTGTCTACCGCACCCGCTTCATAAGTATTGGTGTCGAGATTCCATAAGCGCTTCATGACCAAGTTATCTTTACTCAAAATAACCTCATTCATTTTTGTACGGTATTCGTTAAACTCGTTGACTAATTCGCTCATGGCTATTGTTTTAATGCTCAAAATTACTAAGCAAGTTTTGTAAAATAAGGTTGATTTTATAAACGGCTTTGGCCAAATTGTTTATTGCAACTGTTTTAACCAGTCTTGAATACCTAGGCTAATTTTCTTGGCTACATCTAAACGAAACTTGGGATTGATAATCTTTTTTTCGTCTTCTGCATTACTTAAAAAAGCAATTTCAACCAGGGCATTTGGAAAATCTGTAGGAGAATTAAGGCCAAAATTAAAACTACCAACATTGCCAAACTCGTTCAGCTTTAACTCAAGCATTCGTTTTAAGAGTTGTTGAGAAAGGGGTCTAAATCCAATATACTTGTAAAAAGTACTTACGCCCTGAACCGCCTTATTGTCGGAAGAATTAAAATGTAGGCTAATTAAAAAATCGGGATTTTGTTGTTGTAAAAATAAAATACGATCCTTCATATCGAAACTGGTATCGATATTTCGCGTCATAATTATTTTTTTAACCCCTAATTTTTTTAAACTTTTTTCTAAGGCTTTTGCATACAACAAAGTGTTCTCTTTTTCGGAAGCATGATATTTAATACCTTCTGCGCCACTATTGGTTCCTCCATGGCCTGCATCAATAGCAATCACCATATTTTTTAACTCCAAAATATTGGGTTGTCTTTTAATATGCACCGCTAGGTTTTTTCCTTTATAAGCAATACTATAGCCCCAGTGTTGTTGGTGTTTTAATTCAATGGTAACGCGCACCACATCGTCTTCTACTTGATTGTAGTAAACATTCTTCACTTCTTTGAGCGATTGTAATTGTGTTATCCAGTTGGTGTTTGCTTGTACCCCATAAATATCAATCACAATTTTAGAGGGGCTAATTTCCATCCAAGATTTATAGGGCATGTGTTCGTCTACCCGAATATTTACTACATCATACAAGGTGTCGCCTTTTGCTAAATAAGAACTCGTTAAGTAAAAAGGTTTTAGTTGGATACTTGAATCAACTTTAAAATAAGACTTATCTATATAAGCCGAATGGTATTTAGACAATTGTACTTTATACAAATCTTTGGTAGAATCAATTACGCGCAACACAATATTGGTGTCTATATAACCCAACTTTGCAGCGCCTAAGCGGTCTTCGCCCAAACTATACACCATAGAAGGCAACTTTCCTGTTGACCTTCCTATTAAAATTTTTGATTGACTTTGTTGCGCTGATAAGCTAAAGCCAACTAATAATAAGTAGCTGAAAAAATAAACTCTCATGTAATAAATGTAACTATGAATTAATTATCCGCAGCGGGAAATTACATCAAATAAAAAGACCTTATCGCTTTGAGGGCAATAAGGTCTTTTAGTGAGCAAGCAATCGTAAGATTATCGATATGTTAAATTTAAGTGATTTTTTTTAATCCCACCAAATAATTTATTTTTTTAGAAGCAATAACCCTTGTTTTCAATCATTTTATCGGCAATTCTACGTCTGGCATCCTTACTGTTAAAAGGATCAACTTTGGTAAATCGCTTGAGTCCAATATGCATCATTCTTAGTTCATCACCCTCAGAAAAGCTGTTTAAAGCGTCTTTTCCGGCTTTATTAATGCGATCGGCAGCATCGTAAATATAGGCATGCATGATATCGGCCTGAATAGAACTAGCGGTTTCGCCCTTGGTTTGGGTAAGTTTCATTACCCTTAACAAGGCGCTTTCGGCATTAAACACCTCAATACTCATATCGGCAATATTCATCAACACTTCTTGTTCTTTGTCTAATTGCATCATCAATTTCTGAACAGCGGCACCAGCTACCATTAAAATGGCTTTCTTGAAATTGGCTATATACTTACGCTCTTTAGCAAAAAGCGCGTCATCGTCGGACCCAAAATCAGGAATACTCATTAGTTCTTTTTGAACGGCCATGGCTGGTCCCATCAAATCTAGCTTGCCTTTCATGGCACGTTTTAATACCATATCAACTGCTAATAAACGGTTGATTTCGTTGGTGCCTTCATAAATACGGTTAATACGGCTATCGCGGTATGCCCTTGAAATAGCATACTCATCGCTAAAGCCATTGCCACCATGTATTTGTAAGCCTTCGTCCACCACATAATCAAGCGCTTCACTACCATATACTTTTAGCATCGCACATTCTATAGCATATTCTTCGGCAGCACCTAGCAAAGATTGTGCAAATGATTTACCACTATTTTTGAGTGCTAATTCTGCATCGTCAATCCATTTTGCTGTGCGATATAAAGCAGATTCACAAACCCATAAACGAATAGCCATTTCGCCCAACTTATGTTTGATGGCGCCAAAACGGGAGATGGATATTTTAAATTGCTCGCGGTTAATGGCATATTGTGTGGCAACATTGGTGGCTTGTTTAGCGCCTCCAAGGGTTGCAGCACATAATTTTAATCGACCAATATTTAAAATATTGAAAGCAATAATATGTCCTTTACCAATTTCACCTAGTACGTTTTCTGCAGGCACTTTGCAATCTTGAAAATACAATTGCACAGTAGACGATCCTTTAATACCCATTTTGTGTTCTTCGGGTCCTTGGGTAAAACCTTCCATTCCTCGCTCTAAAATAAATGCCGTGAATTTATCGCCATCAATTTTTGCAAAAACAGTATATACATCTGCAAATCCACCATTGGTAATCCAACATTTTTGTCCGTTTAGCACATAGAACTTTTGGTCGTCACTTAGTTTGGCGGTACTTTTTGCACCAAGGGCATCACTACCACTATTGGGTTCGGTTAAACCATAAGCACCTTTCCATTCGCCACTTGCAAGCTTTGGAATGTATTTTTCTTTTTGTGCATCAGTACCAAAATACAAGATGGGCAAAGAGCCAATTCCTGTATGAGCAGCAATAGCAACAGAAAAAGAATAACCACCACCAAGGCCTTCGTTAACAATGGTTGAAGTAATAAAGTCTTTACCCAATCCGCCATATTGCTCGGGCATTGAAGTAGAGAGCAAGCCTTGTTCGCCAGCTTTTTGCACCAATGAAGGCATTAAACCTGGCTCTAGTTTTTCAATTCGGTCAATGATTGGAAGAATATCTGTGGCTAAAAATTGCTCACACATTTCCATGACCATTTTTTGTTCTTCGTTAAAATCTTCTGGAATAAATGTGTTACTCGAATCACTTTCTTTGATAATCCATTCGCCACCTTTTAAAGCAGTTGTTTGCGTAATTGTTTCCATAGAAAAATATTTATAGGGTATTTTTTAGCTTAAGTTAAGTTGTCGTAAACGCGTTGAAAAACTAATTTCACTAAATCTATATCTTCTTTTTTCACGCCAATTAAAGCTTCGTTCATGGTTTGATTGGCAAGGTCAATGGTTAATTGTTGCATGTCTTTAGCCTTGTCGGTTAAAGAAACCAAATTGATCCGACGATCGGTAGACGAAGGCATTCGGTTTACCAAATTTTGCTTTTCTAAATTATCAATCAAACGGGTGATGCTGGGTTTGTCTCTGAAAGTACGGTTACACAATTCTTGTTGGCTCAAACCATCTTCTTTCCATAAATGATATAAAACGCTCCATTGTTCAATAGTAATTTCAAGTCCGGCAGCTCTAAAGTTTTTTTGTAAACGACGTGCAACAGCCGTGGAAGCCATTCCATTAATTACGCTGTAAAGCTCTCCTCGTTTAAATTGGTTGTTTGGCATATAGTTAGTTATGCAACTAATTCAAAGTAAATTCGTTTCGGGCATACCACCAAGTATTTAGGGTTAATTTTTAGTGTTTGCCTTTAAATTATGTTTTCTTTGTACAATGTACCAGATTCTATTTTTTATAACAGCATTGCTAGTAAGCATTTACTGCGTGCTAATATTATTTTATAGAACTTGGTTTTTGAAACTTTCTCCCTTTCAAATTACTCCCAACTACACCCCAAGCACCCAATTTACTGTAATCATCCCTGCCAGAAATGAAGCCGAGAATATTCAAAACTGTTTGTCATCGATACTGCAGCAAAACTATCCCAGTCATTTGTTTGAAGTAATTGTAGTGAATGACCACTCAACCGATAATACTGCTAGCATTGTTGCGTCGATGCAGATGCAACATTCTAATTTGCACTTAATTAATTTGATTGACCATATAGAACCCAATACCCTCAATGCTTATAAGAAAAAAGCCATTGAAATTGCAGTTTCTAAAAGCAAGGGCAATTGGATAGTAACCACCGATGCCGACTGTTTGGTAGAAAAAAATTGGCTGCAAAATTTCGACGCATATATTCAAACAAACAAAGTAGTGTTTATAGCAGCGCCTGTTCAGTTTATAAATGATGGGCAGTTTTTATCGATTTTTCAGGTATTGGATTTTATGAGTACCTTGCTTATGATAAAAAAGCATTTTATGCAGTGGGCGAATTTAAAGGAATTGATACCATTGCAAGTGGAGATGATATGTTATTGATGCAAAAAATGAACGAGCAATATCCGCAACAATTGGGTTTTTTATTTTCTAAAGAGGCAATAGTATCAACAAAACCAATGCCAAATTGGAACAGGTTTTTAAACCAAAGAATTCGCTGGGCAAGCAAGGCAGATCAGTATCACGATAAAAGAATTTTTCCAGTATTATTACTCGTGTATTTGGTAAACTTTTTTTTACTGGCAGTATTAGTAGCCAATTTATTTTCTATGGGATATTGGAAAGACAGCTTATTACTGTTATTATTAAAAACAGTAGTAGAACTCAGTTTTATGTATCCAGTAAGTAAATTTTTTGGGCAAGAAAAAACATTAGTGTGGTTTCCTATATCGCAACCATTTCATATTGTATATACGGTAGTAGCTGGTTGGCTAGGAAAGTTTGGCACGTATCAATGGAAGGGAAGAAAAGTCTATTAGTTGTTTATCAGTTAGTTAGACTCTGGCCACCAAGCATATACCATTAAACCAATCATTGCAAGTAGTGTAACAGGCAATAATAAAAAACTTTTCATAGGGTTATTGTTTTTAGTATGACTCTTAATGAAGCATTTTGTTTAATAGACCTTATAAATATATCTGCATGCAGTATCATTATTCAGTAATTTTCAGCCGTGTTAAATAATACCCAACATTCAGGTTTTAGTAAACGGCTTTTATTAAACAAAGGCGCTGTTATAGGATTGATACTGATAGCACTTAGTTCGCTGCTTGCAGTATTTGCCTATTTTATTGCACCAGACCATTCACCTAATGCAAATAGAATGATTCCGGCTATTGGCGGAAGAAAACCAGGATTTACTAATAACTTTTTATTAACAAAACGCGAAAGGGTTTTGGCCAATACCTCCACAATTGAAAAATTGTTTTTTGGAGAAGAAGATACTTACACCTACACACCCATCAATGCTTACCAGCAAGTAGGTGATAGCATTATTTATCAGCAATATATCGACGAAGGTGTTTCAGACAGAAAAGCCATTCACCTAAAATTTTGTGCTACACCTGCCATACAAACATTGCATTTTTATGTAGGGACCGATAAATTTGGTAGAGATATATTAAGCCGATTAATTATAGGTGTTAGAGTGAGTTTAAGTGTAGGATTAATTGCGGTTATCATTTCCTTAACCATTGGTATTTTTTTAGGCGCGGTAGCCGGATATTTTAGGGGATGGATAGACGAACTTGTTTTATGGTTTATCAATACCATTTGGAGTATCCCAACATTGTTATTAGTTTTTGCAATAACGCTAGCACTTGGAAAAGGATTTTGGCAAGTGTTTATAGCTGTTGGATTAACCATGTGGGTGAATGTAGCAAGACTTGTGCGTGGTCAAGTAATGGCTATCCGAGAATTGGAATTTATTGAAGCCACCAAGGTATTGGGCTATTCGCATTCGCGTACTATTTTTAAACATATCCTTCCAAATATTTTAGGACCTGTTATGGTAATAGCAGCCAGTAATTTTGCATCGGCAATTGTTATAGAAGCAGGATTGAGTTTTTTAGGCGTTGGAGTTCAACCACCGCAACCTAGTTGGGGTCTCATGATTAAAGAGCATTATAATTTTATTATTACACACAATCCAATGTTGGCTTTAGCACCAGGTATTGCCATTATGTTACTGGTATTGTCATTTAATTTATTAGGAAATGGTTTGCGAGATGCGCTGAATGTGCGCGGCAAAATTTAATTAAGCAATCGCAGATTTTTCTTCGGATAGTTTTGATTCTAATACAAAAAGCAATCCTAAACTCAGCCAAAATAAACTTCCAATTTTATCTGTTTCAATTAAGTCACTCATAAAAATCAATAGCCCCATCATTGCTAAAACAACGCCAATACAAATTGCCATTGTTTGATAAAATTGATTTTGCAATTGGTGGTATAATTGTTGTGCTTTAAATAACATACCAATATACAATCCACCAAATAAAAGCAAACCAGGAAGCCCTTGTTCTAAAAGCGTTAACAAAAAATAATTGTGTACTGTTGAGTGTTCTGGATTATTACTCACCCAGGTTTTAAATCGGTCAACTGTAAAAGGCTGGTAACTACTATAAAAAGTATTGGCGCCAAAACCTGTAATGGGTCTATCAGCAAACATTCTAGCACCAGCAATCCAACGGTGAAAACGCTCTGCATTCGACACATCTTTAAACGCAACCGTTGCAGCAATATGTTCAGAAAAATTTGTATGAAAAATTGTATGGTCGTGGTCGGGTGCAAAACGCATATAATGATAGTCGATGGCTAACCAACTTGAAGCTACAACTATTATAACCAGCATCAATCCTACCAAATATTTTAATAATTTTTTTTGTAGGATATAAACAAACGCAATTCCTACTACTAATGCCAACCAAGCGCCGCGCGAATAGGCATAAAACAATCCAATCAAACCAATTGCAAGGCCTAATAAAATTAATTTTTTTTGAGGATTTGTTTTTGGCGTTAAGTAATAAATAGCAAAAGCAATAGGCAATAAGCAAACCAACATAGCCGAATAGTTTACATGGTTTCTAAAAAAAGGTGCCATTGTTTTTTTAATTGAATCAAAGGCAAAACCATAAAAACCAAAACGAATCAGCGCCTGTATAACCATTGCTAACATTGGCAAAACTATTAGCAATGCCAATTTTCTACAATCTGTTTGCGACTTAACTAGTAATTGCGGAAGCACCACAAACGGAATAATATACCAGATTCTAGCCAATAAAAATTTAATAGAAAGAATGGGTTGAACCGAATAAAAACTACTGATAACAGTCCATACCATTATCAGTATTAGCATAAAAAAAAGTGTTTGTTTTTGTAAGATGCCAGGAAATAATTTGGGCTCGTGAATCAGCTTAACAATTGACAGACCAGTTAATAACATTAACAGCAATTCATCGGGAAAGTCAATGCCCAAAGATGGTGTAATATTTAATTCTGTTGAAAGCGGCAACAATAGTAACAGTATCCAAAAAAGATTTGCAGTTTGATTTATGCAATAGTTAAAAATATTTGGAATGATTAACCATACAAAAGGAATTGCAAATAGTATAGGCTGCGCAAAAACAATTGCCGCAACAGTACTTAAAAAAAAGAATGAAGCAGAAAAAACAGTGCGATGGTATTTAATTAGCAATGCCATCAATTACAAACTGGGTTCTCTATTGGTTACCAATACCCATAACATTGCAAAAATAAAACTACACAAGGCCGTTAATAAAAGTAGTTCTGGCTTATTTGGTTTTTCTGATTTAGCCGCAATTACAGCTGGTTCTAATACATAAAATGCAGGTGTATTATTTTCAATAGCCAATTTAAATTCATTAGCAGATTTTTGATACGTAGTTAACTGTTCTAATAAACTATGTTGTTTATTGTTGATTAAAATAGCATCTGCTTCTTTAGCGGTTTTAGCAGCTTCTGTTAAACTAGTATATTCTTGCTCCATTTGTTTTATGGATTGTTCAAGTTTTTGCAAAGAAGCTTGATAGCGTTGTTTCCAAATACCTGCTTCGTTTTGTTGGGTTATGGCAATTAAACGATTCACCAAATTTGCCGACAACTGTTTGTCTTTGGTCCAAGCAAATAATTTTAATTGGCCTATATCTGTCTTTTGAAATGTTAGGTCTTCGCGTAATTCAAGCACCGCTTTTCTTCTGTCAATAGCAGTTTTATCCTTTGCAGTATCTGCTTGGTTGATTTGATAATACTCCACCAATTTAAATTCATCTACCAATTGCTTATACACTGTATCCATAGTAGCAATACCAATGGTTCGATCTATATCGTCGCCAGATCCAAAATAAGAATAGAGGCCTTGTATATTAGAATTAAACAAACCTGCTTTATCTGCCAATGCCGGATTTGCAGGAACGATAATAGCCGTTGATTTGTAATATTTAGGCACTAGTATTAGTGTAATAGCAGCCAACACCAATGCAACAATTACAAATATTAAAACCTGTTTCCATTTGCCTTGCAAGAGTTGAACTGTAGATTGTAAATTAAAATGAGCAGTTGTCATGAAAATCTTGTTTAATTTATTAAGATGCTATTACTACGTTGCGCGTTAAGCTTTCATCTAAAGAAATAAATGTTTCTGTTCTTTCTATCCCTTTTATTTTTTGCAATTCATCGTGCAATACAAAACGGAGTTGTTGAATGTCTTTACATACAATTTCTGCAAACATGCTATAATTACCCGTGGTATAGTTTAGACGAACAATTTGCGGAATTTTCTTCAATTCTTTAGCCACACTGTCGTATAAAGAGCTTTTTTCTAAATAAATTCCAATAAAAGCAATCACATCGTAGCCCAAAGCTTTGAGGTCTATCGATAATTTTTTACCTTTAACAATACCAGACTCTTCGAGTTTTTTTATTCTAACATGGATGGTACCTCCAGATACAAACAATTTCTTGCCCAAATCGGCATATGAAATTTCTGCATCTTCCATCATTTCTTGAATAATCTGCAAATCTAATTTGTCTAAATTCAATTTCGGGTTCATATTGGTCAATTAATTAGATATTATTTACTAATAAAGGCAATTTATTGAATAATATCTATACTTTTTAAATTTTCATTGAAATATT
>JAPLEL010000038.1:0-2081 GCA_026391415.1 Bacteroidota bacterium | reverse complement strand
ATGAATGGTTATATATTTGTTCTCTTGAACAACAAAAAAGTTCTTTATACTGTGGGGTGATGAAACTTTTGGCAGACATGCCCTCTTGTCTCGGGGGTGGAGATAACAGAATAAACGTAGCATAGAGCCGTTCCGAGCAATCGGGACGACCAGGGTCGACCACTGAACTTTGTGCTACAGCTAACTGCTTCGTGGAGGTTCGATCCCTCCCCCTACAGCAAATAATAGTCCCTAACTAATTGCATTTGAATTAGTTAGGGATTTTTTGTTTTGGGTAGGTGACACTACGTAAGAATTTTTTAAAAATTGTTGCAGGAATTATTCATTGTCCGTAATCAATTTTCTAATCCAAACAGGTGCTAATTGCAAATCGTGTTTCAAGTGTTTTGGATTTTCGTTTTTCAAAATCTTCTTTATCTGTTTTATTTCTTCGGCTGTTTCTTGGTCTTTGCCGATTGTCCGCAATGCCTGAATTGCCAATGTGCTGATTTCGCCAACAAATGCCAAGTTTTTAGAACTCGCTTTTTTAAATGTAATGGTTTGTTTCCCGATTTTGATTTTTCGTGCCGAAGTGTCGGAATAATAAACAATGTTCAAAGGAACTTGCATTGTCAAACCCAATTTATACATTGCATAACTGCCTGTCGGAATTACGGTTGCTCTGTCCCTTTTCGCAATGGCAACCGCAATTTGCTCAATGCTCGGAAATACTTTTCCAATGTAATTATCAATTACAGGACGAACATAAATACCTTGTGCAACTCGTTCTATTTCGCCCGATTTTACTAAGCGTTCCAATGCCTTGTTTGCCGATTTGGTGTTGGCAATTTTGGTAAAAATATCCACAAAGAAGAGCGTTCCTCTTGGACTTCGCTTTATCTTCTCTAATACTTGTATTTCTATGCTTTTTGACATTTTTACTCTTTAATCTTGTCGCAAATTTAGTAAATATTTGCGACAAATTTCCATTTAAATTAACCCACATGTTTATAGACTGGTTACGATATTTTGTCACAAATTTTATCGTAATTTGTGACAAATTTTGATTACCAAACCTCATCCCTAATTGCCCACTCTTAATATCTATTTGTTTTCCTTTTTTGAATCCTGATACAATTTGACTGTAATCGTAGCGGATCATTTTTTAATGCGCACATTATTAAGCATTTCTTTGTTGTAATTGGTAAAAATTCATGTTCATTATCATTTTTACTAGAAATATAGATAGTCAATTATCCTTTTTACTATATCTATGAAAAATTAGAACACATTGAAAGTAATCAATAGAATAATTGAACCTCAAATCACCAACTTATTAGAAAGCAATAAGGTTATACTAATACTAGGAACGAGAAGGGTTGGAAAGACCTTTTTATTCAATTCAAAAGAATTATCAATCAAAACTCCTTTTTCTGAATGGCGAGGACTTCGATGTACAAGAAGTAATTAAATACAATTAGTTGCGCCAGTCTTACAAAGACTAAACTGTAATTTTTAAACGGGAGCTACCATAGATGGAATTTGGGGTAATAAAAGCGTGAATTTTCCAATAGTTATTAAAAAAAGTGTGCAAATGGATTTCATACTTTTTTAACTAAAGTACGAATAGAGTAAAATCAGAATAAGCATCAATAAGCCTGAAAGTATTAAGGGCACATTACGGGTTTCTCCATCATCCTTTTTCAAAAAGTCTAAAGGAGCACTCATCGTACAGCTTTCAATTTTTTTGTAATCTGGTTCAGGCGTTAACAGACTAGTCACAATGTAGATAATTGAGCTGCATACGAACAGCCACCAGGCTTGCATCATAAATGAAATCCCCCAGATATGTGTAATGATTTTAACATCTCCAAATGCAGGAAAATCAACCAAAAAAACAGTTACCCCTAATAGAAGCCCTCCAATAAATGTAGCAAGCGCTCCCTGGCTATTGCCCCTTTTCCAAAAGACACCCCATATGTCCGTCGTCAAACCAATGTAGACTTTTGGTTGTAGAGCGTTTCGTTGTTTAAAAATAGTGTTTTTTCTTTTAAAAATAATTTTCTACGTCTTTTTAGGGACTCTTTTTTGATGATTTCTCT
>JAPLEL010000238.1 GCA_026391415.1 Bacteroidota bacterium | reverse complement strand
ATATTGGATGTAGTTCTAATCCAACAGTTAAACTAGGTTTAGACAAAATATTAGACACGAGTAAATTTACTCAAATACAGTGGGTAGATACTTTAGCAAATCTGGGAAAGATTACCATGGGAGAAACCAAAACTGCTAGTTTTCAAATTAAAAATATTGGCAATAAGCCTTTATTTATAACCAATGTGGCAGCAGGTTGTGGTTGTACTGTTCCTGATTATACAAAGGGTGCTATTGCTCCTGGTGGAATTGGTATTGTTACTGGGTCTTTTGATAGTAATAAGTCTCATCCAGGTGAGTTTCGAAAAAGCATTTTTGTTACTACAAATTCTGCTAACGGCATTAACCAAACACTGGTATTTACAGGATTAATTATAGGAGATAAAAACACAAAAGAACAACCTGTAACACCAGTTAAACCAATTTCAAAAAATTAGTTTTATTTTAGTACTCTAATTATCAATAATTAAAAAATACAAGATGTTTTATTTGAATGCAGTTTTATTAGCAGGTAACCCACAACAAGGTGGTGGCGGAATGGTTCAACTAGTGTTAATGGGTGGAATCATCCTAGTATTTTGGTTGTTTATGATTAGGCCTCAAGCAAAAAAAGCAAAAGACCAAAAGAAATTCATTGATAACTTACAAAAAGGAGACAAAGTTGTAACTATTGCTGGAATTCACGGTACTGTTAACAAAGTGAATGAAGACAATACTTTACAATTAGAAGTTAGTCCTGGTAGTTATTTAAAGATTGAAAAGTCTTCCATTAGCATGGAATGGACGGTTACAATTAACAAACCGACAGCTTAAAAATAAATAATTGCTAATTATAGCAGCTAAATCCGAAATTCGAGTAATTGAATTTTGGATTTTTTATGCTTAAGATAGGATTAACAGGTGGAATTGGCAGTGGAAAAACAACTGTAACTCAGATATTTAAAATCTTAGGGATACCTGTATTTGATGCAGATACTGCAGCAAAAGAGGCCATGGAAAATAATCCAGCATTAAAAGAAAAACTAGTTGCAACATTTGGCGCTGCCGTTTTTGTTGAGCATAAACTAAACCGTAAATACTTAGCTGATATTGTTTTCAATGATGCGTATCAGTTAAATGCTCTAAATGCTTTAGTTCACCCAATAACTATTGCTGCTGCTGCTGATTGGTTTGCAACACAAAATAGCCCGTATGTAATAAAAGAAGCTGCGCTTATGTTTGAGGCAGGCGCTGGCGTAGGTTTAGATTATGTAATTGGTGTATTTGCGCCTACAGCATTAAGGATAAAAAGAGTAATGGATCGAGACCATTTAAGTAGGGAAGAAGTACTATCAAGAATGAATCGCCAAATAGATGATCAAATAAAAATGAAGTTGTGTGATTTTATTATTCAAAATGATAACCAAGCATTGTTAACCAAACAAGTATTGGAATTACACGAAAAGTTTTTAAAACTTTCTAATACAAATTCTTAAGGTATTCAGGAATTAAATTTCAATTTTCAAATCAATTAATTCGAAAATTATAATATGCATTTATTAGCGGATATGCTACAGAAAATAGCCACAGTAAATAAGTAATTAGTTATTAAAGACTTATTTACTGCGGCTATTATAAATTATTCTACTAGTTTAATTTAGCCAAAGCCTCAGAAATTCTAGCCCAAGCTTTTTCAATATTTTGCATATTATTTGCAAATGAAAAACGAACACAATTTGGTTCGCCAAAAGCATCACCCATTACAGAAGAAACATGCGCTGTGTTTAACAAATACATACTAAAATCAGCCGCATTTTTAATTGTTTCAGTTCCATTTGATTTGCCATAATAATAACTAACGTCAGGGAATACATAGAATGCGCCTTGTGGTGCAAAACATTTAAAACCAGGAACAGCATTTACTAATTCTAAGGTTTTTGTTCTTCTTCTTGTAAACTCTTCAGTCATTTCAATGGAAGGTTTTAAATCTCCTACAAGCGCTGCTACACCTGCTTTTTGAGTTATTGAGCATGTGCCACTAGTTAATTGACCTTGTAATTTTTCGCAAGCTTTTGCAATCGTTGTATTAGCAGCTATATAGCCTAAACGCCATCCGGTCATTGCAAAACCTTTACTCAATCCATTAATTACAACAACACGATCTTTTAAATCTGCAAATTGTGCAATACTCTCGTGTTTTCCAGTGAAATTAATGTACTCATAAATTTCGTCTGATAGTATAGTGATTTGTGGATGTTTACGAAATACTTCTGCCAATCCTTCTAATTCAGATTTAGTATAAACTGATCCTGAAGGATTACAAGGAGAGGAGAACATAAACACTTTAGATTTTGGTGTTATTGCTGCTTCTAATTCTGCAGGAGTTGTTTTGAATTCATTTTCAACTGAAGTTCTAATCTCAACAACCCTTCCTCTTGCAATTTTAACTAATTCAGAATAAGTTACCCAATATGGTGTAGGAATAATTACTTCTTCATTATCATCTACTAAGGCCAAAATTGCATTAGCTAAACTTTGTTTTGCCCCAGTTGAGGTAACAATGTTTTCAGGCAAATAATCTAAGTTATTATCGCGTTTTAATTTAGTACATACCGCTTCTCTAAGGTCTAAGAATCCTGATACTGGTGTATAATGGCTCCAGTTATCATTGATTGCTTTAATAGCTGCGTCTTTAATATGTTGCGGTGTGTCAAAATCTGGCTCACCTAAGCTTAAATCAATTACATCAATACCTTGGGCTCTTAATTCACGACCTAATTTGGCCATTTTTAAAGTTTCTGGTTCACTAAAACGATTCAATAAAGAAGAAATTTCCATGTTATTATATTATTTATTACCTGTTTAAATGGATTACAAAGTTCGTAAAAACATTCCAAAAATGTTCAATAAAAGCATTTGAAATGAATAATGTTTATAAATAATAGTAGCTAGTATATTTATCTTCAAAAAATTGCTAGTAACTGAGTGTGAATTTGGTCAAATTGGGCGGATATTTTCTTTTCCGTGCTTGTTCATATTTTAATATTACTTCGCCAAGATGCTGCATAAAAGGGTATCCAACAGTATCATAATCATACTTGTCGTCGTTATAAATACCATCACTATTACAGGAAATAGTAGCACTCAACATAAATTCTACCTTGTTCTCAAAATCTATGATGTATGCTATATCAGTTAAGAAACCATATGCATCGCCTACTTTATTAAAAATGCGAATATTTTTAGGTAAATCTCCTTTTTTAGAACCATACAATAAAAACTTACAATAAGCATCATAATAAGTTGCACTATCGTAATAAGGATGACTACTCTCACGTGGAAAAGCACTCATAAATTGTTGTACAAATGCTTGGTCTGAATCAGTAAGGTTAAACCTATGATTGACAGGCACTGATTCTGGGAAATAAACAGATTGCAAAATATGGTGCTGGTCTTGTAAATAGATCCTGTTTTTATCGGAAAAATCAAATGGTTGATTGATTAAATCATTCCCTTTATAATATCCTTTACCTAGTTGAACTGAACGTTTTTGAAAATCCGCTTTACTATAAACGCCTAGCTGTTGATAAATGATTTTACCTGTTGTGTCGTAAAAAGTTATTGGATTAGTTGCACGATTTTGATCGGTACTTAAATAAACATTTAGTCGATGCCTAATCATTGCATCGTGATAACCT
>JAPLEL010000027.1 GCA_026391415.1 Bacteroidota bacterium | reverse complement strand
TCATTAAAAGAATAGAGGTTACGCAAATAACCGGCATCTTTTGGCGCGCTAAAACTGGCTATTAATTTCCATTTTTGTTGCTCAGGTAAATAAAAATAACCGGTATAAATGGTTGTTCTAGTAGCACTATCGGGTAAGGCTGTTACCAGTAATTTATAAGTAATATTGGTTTTCCAGGGATATACCCAATGGCTATGACCACCAGTACCTTCGTTGCCAAAATCATTGGCTATAACACCCTCACCTTTTGCCAATAATTTTACCCGATTAGAATCTGCCACTTTACCACGATCAACTGCTTCTTTTCCTGCATCCCAAATAGAAAAAATTACCCGACGTTCTTGTGCGCTGTTAACTTGAATACCAAAATAACCACGAGCAAAACCATTCGACATATAATAACTATGCACTACATCGGCATTTTCGGGAATGGTAATTTCATTGTAAAAAGCAATGGCATGGCTTGTATCACTAATAGGGTAACGCAGATGAACAGATGCTGCATTGCGTCTTTCTTTGGTATTTGTGTGTAATCCTATTGAAGCCGCTCCCTTCAATTCTAAAGACTGAATATCTGCAATTATTTTTCCGGCTTTTTTAATTCCTTTAATAATTATTGTATAAAATCCAGTATCAGTGATGTTTAATTTACAAATTAATTGATTGGTAAAAGCAGCAGATTTTTTAATAGGAATTTGAAAAGTTTTACCTGCAATTGAAATAGCAACCATACTTCCAGCTATTTCATTTTTAGTATTTATTGAAACTTGAAGGATTCCTGTATTGCGTACAAAAAAACTATACTGAATGTTTTGATTTAAATCAGTCCAATTTTGTAAACCATTTTTTGCGTCAAATAAATTAGCGTCATATTTTTCGGTTGGAGTTGCGTATCCAGTAAAAGCAGAAATCACAACAGGTTGTTGGGCATTTACTGATATAAACACACCTAACAAAACAAACATGAACAAAAATTTGCGCATACAAATAATTTATATAGGGTAAACTTAGGTAAAGCCAATGATTTAATAGCTAAAAAAACAAATTAATGAAATGATCACAATTAAACAGTTGTTTAATTTAAACAATTGTTTGATATTCGCGTTTTTATAGCATTAATGAGCGTCGACAAAAAAGAACATATCATGCATGTAGCTATGGAACTCTTTGCAGAAAAAGGGTTCGAAGGCACGTCTATCCGTGATTTGGCGCAGAAAGCCGACGTAAACATAGCCATGGTAAACTACTATTTTGGCAGCAAAGAGAAGCTCTTTGAACAACTTTTAGCCGATAAAGTCCAGTTCATGCGCGCCAAAATTGAGGCAGTTGAAAGCAATGAAAGCCTTACTGAAATTGAAAAAATAGATCATATTATTGACGGATATGTAACAAGATTTTTAGCGCAACCCGATTTTCATAGGGTATTCTTGCAAGAATTATTGGTTACACAAAGGGCTAATTTGCACCAACATGTTTTAAGTTTATTTGAAAAGAACACCAGGGATGTAGTGTCTATTATTGAAAAAGGTATTCAAAAAAAGCAATTTAAAAAAGTAGACCCACAACTCACATTTATATCAATCGTTGGTACTATTAATCAAGTAATGATGTCGAAAGAAATGTGCAATACATTAATGCATGCATCAACCAATCATAACCCATATCAAGATCCGAAGTTTAAAAAAAGAATTATAGAACATATTCAACAAATGGTTCACGCACATTTAATTATTACAACAGTATCATAAAATCAAACAATGGAAAACGCAACTGAAAAAAAGAAAGGCTCACCCGTAAAATTCATCGTAGTTGGTGCCGTATTAATTATTGGCGGCTATTTTGGATTTCAAAAAGTGAATTTTTCACTCACACACGAAACAACCGATAACGCACAGGTAGAAACACAAATCACTCCCATTTTACCAAGGGTAGCAGGTTATGTTAAAACCATATCAGTAAAGGATTACGACAGTGTAAAAGCTGGTGATTTGTTAGTGGAATTGGATGATGCAGAATTGCAACAACAATTAGAAGAAATGCAAGCCGACTTTACACAAGCTGCAGTTGATATTGTAAATGCAAAAGCTGCTTTAAATAATGCCATAGTATCTTTAAAAATCAACAAAGGCAATATTGATATTAGCAATTTACGCAAGCAAAAAGCAAACGATGATTTAAAAAGAGATCAAAGTTTGTATACTAGTGAAGCTATTACTAAAAAGCAATTAGATGATACTAAGTTTGCAGCAGAAAATGCAGCCAAAATACTTGATAATAGTGAGATTGATTTAACTGCGGCAGAAAGTAAAATTGCTGTTTTAAAAGCCAATGTTTCTAAATCAGAAGCGGTAATGGGTGTAAAACAATCGCATATTAACCAACAAAAACTAAAACTTTCTTATACCAAAATATACGCACCACAAGCTGGTAAAATTGGTAAGAAAACAATTAGTGAAGGACAATTTGTACAAGCCGGAACTCCCCTATTTTCTATTGTAAATGATAGCACTTATTGGGTGGTCGGTAATTTTAAGGAAAGCCAGTTATATGCATTGTTTCCGGGTAAAAAAGTAACAATTAGAATTGATGCATATCCAGACCTTGTTGTAACAGGAACTGTAGCCAGTTTAAGTGAAGCAACAGGTGCTAAGTTTGCTTTATTACCTCCAGATAATTCAAGTGGAAATTTTGTAAAAGTTACCCAACGTGTTCCAGTAAAAATTTGGATAGACAATGTTGCACAGTATAAAAATATTCTTCGTGCAGGCCTTAGCATTTATATAGTAGCCAACAACAAATAGAAATTATTATGGCAACCCCAAAAGGCTTTGCACAAGCCATTATTGTAATTACAACTATCTCAGCGGCCGTAATGGAGTTGGTGGATACGTCTATTGTAAACGTAGCACTTAACGATATGAGCGGAAGCTTGGGTGTAAATATCGAAGACATCAGTTGGGTAATTACATCCTATGCTATTGCCAATGTAATTATCATACCATTAACCGGTTTTTTAGCGGCCTATTTTGGACGAAAAAATTACTATTTGGATCAACGAGTTTGTTTGAACTCATTTTATGGCGATTTATACAAGGTATTGGTGGAGGTGCATTGTTATCTACTTCGCAATCTATTTTGTTTGATGCATTCGAACCCAAAGACCGCGGAAAAGCAGCCGGATTATTTGGAATGGGTATTGTACTAGGACCCACACTAGGACCCACTTTGGGCGGATACTTGATGGAACATTTTAGTTGGCCTTTAATATTTTTAGTAAATATTCCAATTGGAATTGTTGCAACAACACTCTCTTTTATTTTTATTGATAAAAAAGAAGGCGAAGGCAAAGACAAAAAGAATATTACTATAGACTATATAGGTATTGGCCTTTTAATGGCATCGGTAAGTTGTTTACAATTTGTATTAGAACGAGGCGAAAGCGAGGACTGGTTTAATAGCAGTGCCATTAGAAATTGTTTGATTATTACCGTTATAAGTTTAGGCTTATTTATTTGGCAGGAATTAAAAGTAAAACAACCCGCAGTAAATATTAGACTACTAGGCAATAGAAATTTAGGCGTAACTACCATCTTTACATTTGTAGCAGGTTTTGGATTATTTACTTCTGTTTTTGTATACCCAGTATTAGCACAAAGGGTTTTAGGATTCACACCTTACGAAACTTGATTGGCATTATTAGCGCCAACATTATTTGGTGTAATAGCCATGCCTATCATGGGCATCTTACTTAGCAAAGGCACGCCACCATTGCCTTTTATAGCCGTTGGATTTATCATGTTTACCATTTATGCATTCATGAATTCTAGGGTAAGTTTGGATGTTGGTAAAGGTGATTTATTTTGGTTATTTGTTATTAGAGCTTTAGGAATAGCCATGAGTCAGTTGCCATTAATAAATCAGGCGGTAGCAGGATTACATCCAAAAGACTATGCAACAGGCATTGGATTAAATAATATGGTACGGCAATTGGGTGGTGCATTTGGTATTGCTGTAGCCAATAATTATGTAGCCAAACAATATGCACAACATAGAGCAGATTTAGTAAGTAATATGCAAAACGGCTTAGGGAATGCCAATAATATTGCGCAAAATATTATTGCAAAAACAGGCGATGCGGCAAGTGTTGCAAACACCAAAGCATTAACTATCATGAGTGGTAGTGTAGACCGACAATCATATTATTTAGCATACTTAGATACTTTTAGATTAATTGGTATTTTCTTTTTGTTTGTATTGCCCTTAATTTTCTTTTTGAGGGTTAAGAAAAAAACACCAGAGGAATTAGCCATGAGTATGAAAGCAGCATCTGAAGCACATTAAAAAAAATAGCATCAAAGAAATTTAAAAAACAACCATGAAAAAAATAGTATTAGGCGCCTGTTTATTTGTTTTAGCTACTACTGAAATACACGCACAAGCACCCCTTAACAATCAATTAAAACAATTGATTAATTTGTCATTTGGGTATTTTCCAAAATTAAAGGAAGCACAAAATGCAGTCTTTACTGCAGAAGATAAGTTAGTATTAACCGACTTAAATAAATTACCTAATGTAGGGGCTCAGCTAGGCTACAACTACATTACACCAGTATCAAAAGCAACATTACCAATTAACGGTAATAACCAAGAAATTAAATTTATACCGAATCACAATTACAGTTCTACTGTTAATGCTAATTATACCATTGCAGATTTTGGCAGATTAAAAGCAAGTATTGAAAGGTCGAAAATTGATTTGCAATTAGCCAAAGACAATATTGAATTAATAAAAAATCAGTTAGCCAATCAGGTAGCTACTATTTATTACAATATGGTGTATTTACAAAAAGCCATAGGCATTCAAGACAGTGTATTGTTGTTTTTAAATGAGAATAAAAAAATAGTCCAAACCAAAATAACAAATGGCGAAGCATTAAAATTAGACCTCTTAAATATTCAAGCGAATATTGACAACGAAGAAAATAAAAAAATCGATTTAAATAATGGTTTACAAAAACAACAAAACCTACTTAGTTATACCACAGGCACTAGTAGTACAGTTGGTAATAGCTTTGATTTTGACCTTAATAAAATTACTAGCAACAAAGCACTAGAAACATCTGTTACCAACAATATTGAATTTAAATTAGCCAAAGACAAAGTAGACCAAGCAGTTGCTGATATTGCGATTGTTAAATTACAAAACAAACCAAGTTTAAATGTAAATGGCGCACTAGGATTTAAAAATGGCTACTTACCCGATATTTACCAGTTTAATTTAAATAGTGTTGCTGGTGTTAGTTTGAATATACCATTGTATATGGGTAGTAGAAATAAACAACAAATTAAACTGCAAGGACATTTAGCAACACAACAACAATTAGCATTAAGTTCCTTAAATGCAAACTATAAAAAAGATATAGACCAAGCATTACTAGATATTCAAACTAATATAGACCGAATTGCTAATACCCAAGCCCAGATTGATTTAGCCAAATATGCACAACAAATAGCTGCTGTAAGATTTAAAAATGGTGTTGGAACAAATTTAGAATTAACCAATGCAAGTACTAATGTGCAAAGGGCTGAATTAAACAGGTTGCAATACCAATACCAATTGTGTTTGGCCAAATTAGAACTTGCTAAATTAATAGGCACCGTTTATTGGCAATACTAGTTTATTGCGCATCAAACCAAATAGGAGATTGATCGGCAGGCTCGGCATTGTAATTAATAAATAATTCATCGCCAGCTGCTATATCATGCAAAGCTGTAATGGTTATAAGTTCTTTTTCGAAGTCCATTAAGTAGGTGCAATTGGGTTGGTATGAATGGTTGTAAATAGAAATATATCCTAAGCCTAGTGCACCCATTTCGTGCCCTTCACCCCATTCAAAAATATAATTGTACAATAAAGTTTCTTCGGCTTTTTTTCTGTCGGTCATAGAAAAAACCAATACAGGAGAAATTTCTAAAATGGTTTGCGCTTCAATAGGCTCCGAAGCAAATACACCACGTCCACGCTCTTTAGAAGGCGCCACCACCAGAATTGGTAATATCATATTTTATTTGCTTAAAAAAAGCTTCACTGCTTGCTGCAATGATTGGCTAAGTGGCACTCCAGGTAACCGTAAATAATTTTCTAACAATCCTTTCTCAGCCATAAATGCTTTAACACCTGCAGGATTATTTTCTGCAAACATTAATTCATAGGCTTCAATTAATGGATCGTTGATTTTTTTAGCTGCTGCAAAATTGCCACTCAAACAAGTACGCACCATATTAGAAAATTCAGCCGGATATGCATTCGCTGCAACACTAATAACACCATCCATTCCACAAGCTAACTGAGCCAAAGCCAGTGCATCATCTCCACTAACTACTAAAAAATCCGATGGACGATCACGCAAAATAGTCATGCACTGCGCCATATCTCCACTAGCTTCTTTAATCCCAACAATATTAGGAACCGATGCTAATTTTAAAGTAGTTGCTGCCGACATATTTCTACCCGTACGGCCAGGAACATTGTATAAAAGAATTGGTTTAGGCGATGCTTCGGCCAATGCTTTATAATGTAAATAAATACCTTCTTGAGAAGGCTTGTTATAATAAGGCGATGCACTTAAAACTGCAATCGCTTTGCTTAAAGGATATTTGTGTAAGTCTTTTATTAATTCAGCAGTGTTGTTACCACCAATGCCCACTACCACAGGAATGCGTCCTGCAATTTTATCCATTGTAAAATTTACAATATCAATTTTTTCGGCAGATTCTAAAACTGGCGTTTCTCCTGTGGTGCCAAGGGTTACAATATACTCAACTCCACCAGCAATTAGTGACTCAATTACTTTTTCTAAAGCTGTATAATCTACTTGTAAATCTGCTGTAAAGGGCGTAACTATTGCAACTCCAGTACCACGCAGTGTTTGAATTAAAGACATGCTAACTTGTTATATTTTTTATCAATAGTTCATTGCGCTATTGCAATGAATGTTTACAATGCAGCGAATTTAAGGATTTGAATCCAATACTGCTGATTCTTGGCTTGTAGCGTTTTCTTCCCAAAAACCCATCTTACAATATTTTTCAATTCTATCATTGATACGTTCTTCCACTCCTTTTTTCTTGAGCTCGGCAATGGTAGTAATTAAAATAGATTTTAATCTTTCTGCAGCATCTACATAATCCCAATGAGCACCACCGTTTGGCTCTTGTACAATTTCGTCTACCAAACCAAAACCTTTCATATCAATAGAAGTCAATTTTAATTGTTCGGCAGCCAATTCTTTTTTATCCCAAGTACGCCATAAAATAGAACTACAACTTTCAGGAGAAATAACGGTGTACCATGTATTCTCCATCATTAAAGTTTTATCTCCCACACCAATTCCTAAAGCACCGCCACTGGCACCTTCACCAATAATTACAATCACCACAGGCACTTTTAAGCGAATCATTTCGTAAATATTACGAGCAATGGCTTCACCTTGACCGCGCTCTTCGGCTTCTAATCCTGGAAAAGCACCCGGTGTATCAATCAAACAAATAACTGGTTTATTAAATTTTTCGGCCAAACGCATCAAGCGCAAAGCTTTACGGTATCCTTCGGGATTAGCCATACCAAAATTGCGCAATTGACGCGTTTTAGTGTTCACACCCTTTTGTTGACCAATGATCATGACTGTTTCTCCATCTAGCTCTGCAAAACCTCCAACCATTGCTTTATCGTCCTTTACATTTCTATCACCATGTAATTCCAAGAAATTGGTACACATGTTTTGAATATACTTTAAGGTATAAGGACGATCTGGATGGCGGCTTAATTGCACACGTTGCCAAGGTGTTAAGTGTTGTGTAATTTCTTTGCGTTTTTCGCCTATAGAAGCTTCTAATTGCGCAATAGTGGCACTATAATCTATTTTAGGATTCTTCTCTGCTAGCTTTTTAGTATCGTCAATTTGCTCATATAATTCCTTAATGGGCTTCTCAAATTCTAGAAATTGTCTATTCGGGTATTGAGGCATAATGGTTGTTTGAGACAGTAAAAATAAGGTTTGAATTAATTTTCGAAAAGATTTGTTTGTAAAAGGCGTTTACCCTTATCTTTGCCGTCCGAAAAAAAAGCTATCCAACAGATAATTTTCAATCGGAAATGGATCGGTAGTTCAGTTGGTTAGAATGCCGCCCTGTCACGGTCCCGAGGGCTCGGGACGGGTTCGAGTCCCGACCGGTACACAAAATAGTTCTTATGTTTTATGTTTATTTGATACAATCGCAATTAGATCATTCCTTCTATGTGGGATATACTAAAGATTTAGAAAATAGATTAAAACAACACAATAATGGAGACTCAACTTATACTAAAAGAAAAATACCTTGGACATTAGTATATACCGAGTCATTTGAAAACAAATCTGATGCTTTAAAAAGAGAGCTCTTTCTTAAAAAGCAACGAAATATAAATTTCTATCAAAGTTTGGTAGATAATTCGGATCGGTAGTTCAGTTGGTTAGAATGCCGCCCTGTCA
>JAPLEL010000179.1 GCA_026391415.1 Bacteroidota bacterium | reverse complement strand
CGCATATCAGCCCCATCACTATGGGTCACCCTGGCACACTTCCTAAAACCAATAAAAAAGCAGTTGACTATGCCATTAAAATGGGCTTGGCCTGTGCTTGTGAAATAGAAAAAGACAACTATTTTGCGCGTAAAAACTATTTCTACCCCGATTTACCAAAAGGATATCAAATATCGCAACATACTACCCCTATTTGTAAGGGTGGGAAGGTTCGTATTAAAACGGCCGATGGAACCTATAGATATGTACAACTTAATCGGATTCATTTAGAAGAAGATGCAGGTAAAAGTATTCACGACCTAGATCCAACATTCACCTGTATCGATTTAAATAGAGCTGGTACACCCTTAATTGAAATTGTAACAGAGCCAGCTATTTTTTCGGCCGATGAAGCATGGCGATACGTTACTGAAATTAGAAAGCTCGTAAGATGGCTAGGTATCTGTGATGGAAATATGGAGGAAGGAAGTTTAAGATGCGATGCAAATATTTCACTCAAATTAAAAGGCGCAACCAAATTAGGAACCCGTGTTGAAGTGAAAAATCTAAACAGTATTCGTAACGTAAAAAAGGCCATTGAGTTTGAAGTAGAACGCTTGGCTGCTATTTTAGATAAGGGCGAAAAAGTACAACAACAAACACGCAGTTTTAATGCATCGAACGATACAACATTTGCTATTCGCGATAAAGAGGAAGCAAATGATTACCGCTATTTTCCAGATCCAGATTTAGCACCATTTCATTTAACGG
Organism: Bacteroidota bacterium; assembly: GCA_026391415.1. Classification (GTDB taxonomy): domain Bacteria; phylum Bacteroidota; class Bacteroidia; order Chitinophagales; family Chitinophagaceae; genus Sediminibacterium. The sequence goes on along the minus strand of JAPLEL010000179.1, from coordinate 15,625 downwards.
ATAGTTTTATTCAAAATATTCAAAGCCAATTACCCGTATTGCCCAATGCCTTAATGGAAAAATTTGTTCTATTAGGATTAAGCGAATACGATGCACACCAACTTTGCGACGAACAAGCAACAGCCCTATATTTTGAATCAGTTATTGCTCATACGCAGAACTATAAAGCAGTGGCAAACTGGATACTTGGCCCTATTAAACAATACTTACACGAACACCATATATCATTGCAACAGTTAACCCTTGATGGCATTAAACTAGCGGAGTTAATTACATTAGTAGAAGAAGGGACAATTAATTTTTCAATTGCATCTTCAAAAATTTTACCTGCTCTAATTACATCGAACAATTTAACGGCTTTATCAATTGCAGAAAGTATGAACTTATTACAAGTAAGTGATGGTAATGAATTAAGCAAATGGATTGAAGCCGTTATTGCAAAAATGCCGGATAAAGTTGCAGAATACAAAAAAGGCAAAAAAGGTTTGATAGGATTGTTTGTGGGAGAAGTAAAGAAGTTGAGTGGCGGAAAAGCCGACCCAAAGTTAGTAACGCAATTATTAGAAGAAGCCTTGCAAAAATAGTACGACTATGTTTTTGAATCACTAGATTTATATATATCAATTTTACAAGTTAAACCATCGTATGAAAAATATCATTTTAAGCAGTTTATTGGTTGTGGCTTTATTTTCTTGTCAAGAAAAAAAGTATGGCGCCTTTGTTGTTAGTGGAAAAATAACTAACGCGCCAGAGCAATTGATTTCATTACAAGAAATTCCGTTTGCTGGTGAGCAACCTATTACACTTGATTCTGCTTCCTTAAAAAAAGCCGGAACATTTGAGTTGCGCACTTTGGGTAAAGAAGAAAGTTTGTATCGTTTACAACTCGAAAAAGGACCAGCTATATTAGTAGTAAATGATAGTAAAAGCATTCGCTTAAAAATAGATATGCTTCATTTTAGACAATACGAAGTAGAGGGATCGCCTGCTACAACTGCCTTGCATGAATTAATGGAAGCTTATCATACAAAAGATTCTGTTTTGTATGATACATTCACCATGATTGATAGTTTACAAAAACAAAATACATCTGATAGTGTATTAACCGTGCTTCGTTTACAAAGAGAAGAAAGCGTTAAAAGCTTAAATAAATTTGTAACTGATTTTATTAGTCATTCAAATAGTCCGGCAGTTAGGTATTACGCTATTGGATTGGCTTCAAGAACAATGAAAGCAGAGGAGTTAAAAGCATTGGCAGTTACAGCAGCCGATACCTTTAAAGAGCATAGTGGCCTAGCTAAACTAAAAGCCTTATTAACTACTCAAGCAGCAAACTCTGATACTCCTGCTGCATATGCTTTATTAAACCAACAAGCGCCAGAAATTAGCATGCCAGATGTAAATGGCAAACTAGTTAGCTTAAGTAGTTTTAAAGGCAAATATGTATTGGTTGATTTTTGGGCAAGCTGGTGTGGTCCTTGTCGTCAAGAGAATCCAAATGTATTGGTTGCTTACCAAAAATTTAAAGATAAAAACTTTACCATTCTTGGCGTTTCATTAGATGACGATAAAGCCAATTGGGAAAAAGCAATTAAAGACGATCAATTAAGTTGGACCCAAATTAGTGATTTGAAAAAATGGCAAAGTACCATTGTAGGTATTTACCAATTTGATGGAATACCTTTTAATGTGCTAATTGATCCACAAGGTAAAATTATTGCGAGTGGATTACGAGGTGCAGAACTTGAAAAGAAATTGGCGGAGGTGTTAAAATAAAATATTTTCTACTACACATTAAATAGCAAGAAACATTTACTTCAACAGTTTCCCCTTAATGTTATAAATTTTATTACAAGACGCAACATAATTCATAATAAGAAAGGCTATCTCAAAAATGAGATAGCCTTTCTTATTATGTGTCAATTTGCTGATTAATTACCAACCAGTATTTTGAACTAAGTTAGCATTAATGTTTATATCATATGTTGGAATACCCCAAACATATTGTGCAGCATCTGCAGCAATTGTTAATGTGTTAAAATTAGCTCCAACATTAATCGCTCCTAAATCTTGAGGCGTTCCTCTTGAAAATCCTTGGTGCCATCTTTTTAAATCAAATAAGCGGAATCCTTCAAATGCCAATTCTTTGGTTCTTTCATTTTGAACTTGCAATAGAAGTGGCGCCCCAGATAATGCTGCTAGCGCAGGTAAACCTCTTGATACACGTAAAGTATTTAACATACTCAAGCCTAAAAGTTCAGAACTAGCGCCTGCACGTACTGCAGCTTCTGCATAGATTAAATAAAGTTCAGCAACCCTGAAAACTTTTGGTGCATGCTGATAGTTGGTAGTAGCTGCAGTAAACAAAAGTGGGTTACCAGGAAACTTATTCACTAATGTCATAGTAGGGAAGTTCACACCTTGGATGATAGTAGGCAGTTGTTTGAAATAAACTTGCTTTCTATAATCTGCTGCATCATATGTATTGATAAAAGTTTGTGTTGGAATGAAATCTGGCACATACTTTAAAGTTGCTCCATTGTATCCTAAATAAATAGAATTGGTATTAGCTTGTTCGGTAGTTTTTATAACTGAACACTGAAATAATACTTCTGTTGCCACATCATTTGTCCACATGTTATTTAAACCAGCTACAGTATTTAATAAAGGATATTTAGCGGTAGTTATTACTGCATTTGCAGCTGCCATCGCGCCAGCCCAATCTTGCATATTTAAACGGACCCTAGCTTCTAAAGCATTCGCAACATCAATTGTGAATTTGTTAGAACCTTGCACACCCGGTACTGAAGCTAAACTGGTTTTTGCTGCATTAATATCAAGAATAATTTGATCATATACCTGCTTTACTTTTGACCTAGCAGGACGTGCATTAAGATCAAATTCTAATACAAGCGGAACACCTAAATCTTGTGCTGCAGTTGCAGGCTCAAAAGGCTTAGCAAAACGAATAATTAATTCAGAATAATAATAAGCACGGGCTAAATAAGCATCGCCTTTATAACGGGCAAGCGCAGCAATATCAGCTGCAGTAGTTGCAGTAATAGTATTAAATCCAGCAATTGTGGTATTAATATTTTTTAAAGCAGTATAATAGCCATTCCAAGCGCCACTTAATGCACCATCATCAGCTAAGTAACTCGTACCCCAACGGTGTGGGTTACCATTACGATTTCCATAGTCTAAAGAAGCATTTAACTGGTCGGCTTGTACATCTTGAGAGATATTGTATGAACCATATACCCTTGCTCTTAAGTCTGAATAAAGACCAATATTCCAAGTACTTGCATCTTTTACAGTTTTAAAAGACTGAGAAAGCTCAATCGAACTATAAGGGAAAAGGTCTAGCTTTTTTTCACAAGAACCTAATGAAAGGATTGCGACAAATGCTACGATATTTATTGTAAGTAATTTTTTCATTTTCTTTTAATTTTTCTGGTTAATGCTAATTCTTAAAACGAAAGGTTAAATCCAACAGCTATTTGACTTGTGTTTGGATTTGCACCAAGTGTCACGTTAGTATCCACCTCAGGATCCGGACCAGTATATTTAGTTAATGTCCAAATATTGCGGGCTGTAACATAGAATCTAAGCGCAGAAAGGACTTTTGATTTTTTTAACAATGTTTGAGAAAGATCATATCCAAAAGTCAACGCTTTTAACCTCATAAAAGAAGCATCTTCAATTAACCTTGAATCGAATTGTGTAAACTGTATACCATATTTAGGAAAACGTGCAACATCGCCAGGATTTTTCCAATAATCTAAAACTGTTGTAGACTGGTTGTATCCTGCAAACTGATTTGGATTTTCAAAGAAATACCTGTCATTGTTAATCATATATTTTCCTTTTGAGAATGCAAAGTCTGCATTAACAGAGAACTCTCTGTATCTACCGGTAAATCCAAAGCCTCCATTGAAAGGCGCATACCTTTTAATGCCAGTGTTTTGTTGTAAACCTGTACTATTAAATACAGAAGTTATGCTAGCTGGATTCTGATTGACTTCAACAATTTTATTTGGATCAACATTAGGGGTAAACCACTCTGGGCTACCCGTTGCTTTATTAACTTGAGAGAAAATTGGGTAGAAAAAAGAAACTGGTTGTCCAACAGCCCAACATACACCTGTATTAGGAATAATCCAGTAATTTTTTCCTTGGAAAAGTTCTGTAATTTTTTGCTCAACAAAACCAAGATTTACATAGGCATTAAAGTATGCTTTTTTGGTATTTACGAAATCAAAATTCACATTCGCATTCCATCCATTATTTTTTAAACTTCCCACATTACTAGTAATATTAGCATATCCTGTTGTATAAGGATATGGAACACTAATTAACATATTAGAAGTATTTCTATCAAAATACTCAACATCTAAATTTAATTTTTTAAATAATGTTGCCTGGAATCCTACATTGATTTGTCTTTGTGTTTCCCAAGATAAAGTTGGGTTTCCTGCAGTATTTAGTTGCCATCCAGTTCCCGCATTGTATAGGTTTGTTCCAACGGTTGCAAGCGCATCATAGTTGCCAATAGAAGAGTTACCACTGGTACCAATGCTAGACTTAACTGTTAGGTTAGTTAACCAATTAACATTTTTTAAGAAGTTCTCTTTTTTAGCCTGCCACATTAAACCTGCAGAATAAAAAGTAGCACCACGTAAATCTCTACCAAATCTAGAAGACTGGTCATTTCTTACTGATAAATCAACAAAATATTTTGAGTCAAAATTGTAGTTTATTCTTCCAAAATAAGATGCATACGCATATTCGGTTTTAGAAGAACTAGCAGTAAAACCTGTAGGACCTGCAGATACCATTATTAATCTATCATCTGTTTGACCAGTAGAACTACCACCAAATGAAGTACTTGTATTAGCAATAAATTCTTGTCCTGCTAATAAGGTTAAAGAATGACTTTGACGAACTTTAAATGTATACTCTGCAGTATTTGTAATGGTATTTGTTGTTCCTCTAGTAAAACTTTCAGAAGCATTTCCATTATTTATTGAGCCTAAATAAGAAGGCAAAGTCAGAGACGAACTTCTGTAATCATAAAACTCCATACCTAGTTGAGACTTTAATGTCATCCCCTTAAATGGATTGATTAGTAAGTACCCACTTGGATTTAACTGAACGTTATTCGCATATCCTTGAATTTTATCAGCTAAATAGCTAGGATTATAAAAATTACCTCCAGGAATAATATCTGGATATTTTACACCACTTGCATCATAAGCTGAATAAAAAGGTTGACGAAGTAAAGAGAGACCTCTATTGGTTGAGTTTGAACCATAAGGATTGGTTTGTCTTTTATCAAAACCTCCAAATAGATTGATACCTAATTTAAACCAATCATTCACTGTGGTTGTTACATTTGATCTAAGTGAATACTTCTCATAGTCTGAACGCCATGTTAAGCCTTCTTGTTTGTATGCGCTTCCAGAAATATAGTAAGTTGTTTTACCACCACCACCAGAAACATTTAAATCAATTTGTTTAGTTGGTATATTTTCTTTGTAATACTGTTGATACCATTTTGTATCGCCTTTATAAGTACTCAGCAAACTTGTTACTTGGGCTTGTGTTTGATAACCAGTTGCAATCCAAAAGTCAGTTAATTCTTTTGTGTTCATAAAACTATTAAACAAATCAAGCGTTGGCTTCACGAGATTTGAAGTACCATATTGGGTATTTAATGTAATTTTTGAAGTATTTAATTTTCCTTTTTTTGAGGTAATAAAGATTACACCATTTGCAGCTCTAGATCCATAAATAGAAGTTGAAGACGCATCTTTAAGCACAGTGATTGTTTCAAAATCTTCTGGATTCAAGCTTATTATCGTTCCGCCATCAATTGGAACGCCATCCATTACATATAAAGGTGTTGAGCTAGCACCAAGAGACCCAACCCCATTTAAACGAATGGAAGGAGAGGCTGAAGGCTCCCCAGATGAGTTATAGATTTGTAAACCAGCTACTTTACCTTGCAAGGCGTCAAACATATTAGCAGTGGGTATGTTTTGTAATTTTGTAGCAGAAACTTGCACAACAGAACCTGTTACTTCTGTTTTCTTCTTTGCAGCACCATAACCCACAACTACCACTTCATCCAATAAATCAGATGCACTAGCAGTTAGTGTTGCATTTGCAGTGTTATTTGCAGCAATTGTAATTTCTTTTTGAACAAAGTTTAAAGAAGAAATTGTTATTGCTTTAATTGAAGTAGGTAAAGAAAGCTTAAAAAGGCCTTCTGCATTGGTAGTAGTACCAATTTTAGAAGATTTAGCAATTACACTTGCATTTGCAATTGGCGCACCCTTTTCATCTGTAACTTTCCCTGTTACAGTGCGGTTTTGTGCAGCTAGTTGCAAAACCCCTAACGTAATACACAAAATCATTACAATAAATTTTCTCATAGTTTGGTTTTTAATTTTAAATTTTCTAGAGGTTAAAGTTAATTAACAATAGCATAACACATGTTGCAATAGATAGTTTAATTTGGTTGACGTTTTTTTTAAAATCACTACTGTTGGGTAGAAATTTATAAAAATAGTATTGAAAATAAATATTTTATATATTATAAAATATATAAATAAAATAGATTTTAATACCTAATTTATTTCTGCATGGCGTTACAAATCAATCAATCTAAAAGCAAAAATGTTAAAGCAGATAGCGAATATATAGAATAATTCGTTATTCGACCTAAAGTTTTAGGTTGGTAAGGGTGCCTACCACTAAAGTAAGTGAGTTAAGCCATCCCAAAGCATTGGTTCCGCCAAAATCACTCCAACAAAAAATGATAAAGCCGGCAATTAACACCAGTGAGGTATAAATGATACTAATCCCTGTATGCCTAATCGTTTGCACTAAGGTTGGTGCTACTTGGTTATTAAAATGGGGTAATTCTTGTTTATAGTTAATCAAAAATCTAATAGTTACATCTATGGCTATACCCAAGGCAACACTAAATACCAATACGGTAGAAGGTTTCAGCGCAATGCCAACCCAACCCATCACTCCAGCAGTAACAATTAATGGTACAAGGTTTGGAATAAGTGAGCACAGTAGTATTCTGAACGATTTAAATAAATACAGCATGCAAAGTGTAATTAATAAAAATGCCCAAAAAATACTTTCTTTTAATCCACGAATAATAAAAGAAGTGCCTTCTAAAAACGTAATGGTGCTTCCTGTAAAAAGCACATTGTATTTAGTACTATCAAAAATTTGTGCCGATTTTTTTTGTAGGTCTTCTATTAGTATGGGAAGCTTTACACTCCCTATATCTTTCATATTTACACTTATTCGGGTAGACTGTTGGTTGGAATCCAAAAACTGACCAATCAGTTTCATGAATTCTGATTTGCCTTTTTCTTTAGACCGAAGTGCCGCAGAAAGTGAAGCAGGTATTTCTAAAGGCAATACATAACTAGCTGTATCTCCATTATAAAATCCTTGGTTGGCAAATTTTAATGCCTCTACAATACTTAAAGGACGCGCTGCTTCTGATTTAGTTGCAATATAATTACTGAGTTCTTCAACATCAAGCATGGTTTCCATTTTAAGGGCAGCCCTTGATTTTTTTGCATCTACCAAAATCTCTAAAGGCATTAATCCTTGAAACTGTGTTTCAAACCATTTTAGATCGGTATATAATTTATCTTTTTTAGGAAGATCATCTACAATAAATCCTTCACTTTTAATTCTGAAAATTCCAATAATTGCAATGATGGTTATAATGGCCGTAATTCCATATACCCATTTTGCATGGTGAAAAGTCCAACGTTCTATTTTAACCAATAATTTTTCTAATAATGGATTATCAAGATACTTCGTATGTTTTGGTTTGGGCGCAGGTAAATAACTTAATACCGATGGAATAAACAACAACGAAATTAAAAATAGCGCCATAATATTTATTCCTGCAACTATTCCAAACTCTTGCAACAAAGGACTTTTGGTAAATGCAAACACAGCAAACCCAATGGCAGCAGCTATATTACAGAATAAAGTAACTATACCCATTCTGCCCACCATGTTTACCAATGCCTTTTCTTTATCAGGCATTTCTCTATAGGTGGTATGGTATTTATTTAAGAAGTAAATACAATTGGGAACACCAATAACCACTACTAAAATTGGAATTAATGCCGTTAGCAATGTGATTTTATAACCAAACAAAACGATGGTTCCAAAACTCCATATAACACCCATACCTACTACCAACAAACTCATTAAAGTAGCACTTATTGAACGAAAAAATAAAAATAAAGTAAGTGCAGAAAGCACTAGTGATGCCAATAAAAATAAATTCAATTCAGATTTAATTCTATTGGCCATTACTGTTCTAATATATGGCATGCCACTTAAATAAACAGTGGTATTGCTTGACTTTTCAAATGCCAATACGGTGGCTGAGATATCATTAATTAAACGGGTGCGGCTTTTTGAATTAATGGTGTCTTTATTTACACTTACACCCATCAAATAAGCATTGGTTTTTGGGTTGTATAAAATTGTTTGATAAAAACGTAAAGACTCAAAAACAGATTTAGCAGTATCTAATAATTGCTGATTGGTATATGGATAATGAAATACTTTAAGTGGACCGAATTTTTGTGTAGTAGAATCTATGGCAAGTGTAACTACTTCTTGTATACTTAAGATGCCCACTACACCTGGTATTTTTTTAAGTTCTTGTCCTAGTGTTGCTACGCCATTAAAAAAATCTTTATTAAAATATTGGTCAGTTTGAACACCAATTACCATTGTATTTCCATCTGCACCAAACTTTTTTAGGAAGGCTTGATAATCAACCATTTTTGGATTGTCTGTTGGAACAGCTCGGGTGAAATCATAACTTAACTTTACCTGAACTGCATAATAGCTCATGATACTAGTTAAACCCAATAAGAGTATGAGTGCTCCTACTCTATTTTTTAGTATGAATTTTCCTAGTTGATACCACATAAACAATTAATTCTGCGCAAAGAAACGGATATTTCTTGGCAAATAGTAAAAGCTACTATAGCGCAAACCAATATGCTAAAACTTGGCTAATGATGCCAACAAATAATCCAGTATAAATTTCTTTGTTTGTATGATCGCTAACCAATAAACGGCTAGTGCATACAATACCTGTTAAGACTAATGAAATGCTAATGGCTGCACCAATTGAGGCACCATAAAAGAAGGCAAAAAGTACAATTGCAGTTGCAGCGCCACCCATTGCCATTGCATGTAAACTAATTTTAAAATAATTATTTATAATGAGTCCAAAAACTGTTGCAACAAAAATTCCCATGAAAAAGAATTTTAAAACAATAGGTTGATCAGTAAAATTTCTACTCAAATAATACATCCACCAATAAAAAAACATGCTCACCACATAGGGCACAATTCTTTCTTTTTGGGTACGCAAAAAAATACTATCGCTAAACTTTAAACGCCACAATAAAAAAACAGCAAATGCTGGAAAGAAAGCAGTGAACCAAAACACGCCAAGCAAGCGCATTTTCAATTGCCAATCTGTAATATTTGCAAACTCATAAGGAAATGTTTTCATTAAAAACAGAAATACATATGTTGGTATAAACAGCGGATGAAAAAGATAAGATATAATTTTTGCTGTAAATTTTAATACGAGCGTAAAAAAATTATTGGAAGTTTTTGTATCAATGGAATTCGTATGCATCTTTTAGCTTTGTATTTAAAGTTCTTTGCGAAGTCTGGCAACAGGTACATTTAATTGCTCACGATATTTTGCCACCGTTCTGCGTGCAATATTGTAGCCTTTTTCTTGTAACATATCGGTTAATATTTCGTCGCTGAGTGGTTTACGTTTTTCTTCTGATTCAATCATTTCACTCAATATTTTTTTCACTTCTCTGGTACTCACTTCTTCACCACTATCTGTACTTAACGATTCGCTAAAAAAGAATTTTAATCGATACGTTCCAAATTCAGTTTGCACAAACTTACTATTAGCAACCCTGCTAACTGTTGAAATATCTAAGCCTGTTATTTCTGCAATATCTTTTAAAATCATCGGGCGCATATTGGTTTCATCGCCCGTTAAAAAAAACGCTTGTTGAATGCTAATGATAGCACTCATAGTATTAATCAAGGTTTCTTGCCTTTGTTTTATCATATCAATAAACCACTTAGCAGAATCAATTTTTTGCTTAATAAAAAGCACGGCTTCTTTTTGACGTTTGTCTTGCTTACTGCCTTTTTCATAGTCTCTCAACATGTCTCTATAGCCTTCGCTAACACGCAAGTCTGGTGCATTTCGGGCATTAAGTGTTAGTTCTAATTTACCGTTATTATTAAGTACAAAAAAATCGGGAATAATATAAGTTTCTGCTTTATTAATCTCTCCAATATTACCTCCTGGCCTAGGATTCAGTTTAATAATTTGATTGATGACTTCTTTAATTTGTCCGTCTGTAAGGTTTAGATTTTTTTGAATTTTTTCGTAGTGCTTTTTGGTAAATTCCTCAAAATACTTACTTAAAACTTGCATAGCTAAACCAACACTTACACCATCTCCTATTTTGCGTTTTAATTGTAATAACAAACACTCTTGTAAATCTCTTGCACCTACACCTGGTGGATCAAATTGTTGAATTTGCTCCACTAATACTTTTATTTCATGCGCTTCAACAATCATGCTCTGCCTAAATGCTAGGTCATCGGCAATAGAAGATAATTCTCTGCGCAAATAGCCATCGTCGTCTAAACTGCCTACAATTTGTTCGGCAATTTTATAACTACGCTCATCGAGCTCCAACATACCTAATTGGTTAATCACTAATTCATGAAAAGAAACTTCCACACGAATAGGAATCGTTTTTTGGTCATCCATTTCTGGGTAATTATCATCGCGTGTTTTGTAATCTGCAATTTCTCCGTCGTCGTCTACTAGATATTCTGTAGTATCGGCATTATCGTATTCTTCTTCACTTCCATCATGTGCAGTATCATCGTCGTCGTTGAAAGATTCTTGGTCTTCGCTGTATTCGTCTTCTGGTCCTTTGTCATCCATTTCCAAGGCAGGATTCTCTTCAAGCTCCTCTTTTATTCGCTCCTCTAAATTAGCCGTTGGCACCTGCAACAATTTCATTAACTGAATCTGTTGGGGAGACAGTTTTTGTAAAAGTTTTTGTTGAAAGGATTGGCTTAATGACATTATTATCGAAAAAAAATTAAATTGAATTAGTATTAGAATGCCTCAATACTTTTTGAATTGCAGCAACCATTTTTTCTCCTTTTTCTTTTATCTGCTCATCGGTCCACAACAAACTCATAGCCGTTGAAATGCATCTACCCATAATAGCATCACTTACAGGAAACTGTGTTTCTTGCAAAGCCAATAAACTAGCTTTTTGCTGCACACCTATTCCATTTAAAGTAGTGGCATTTTTTAAATGATCCCACTTGCTTATATAGTGCCAATTATTTACAAACCAATAAAAATTACCAGCAAGAATTCCTTGCTCTTTAAATTCAGCAATAACAGCTTTAGTAATATTTTCTGTTGGTAAAAACCAACTTAAAAAAGAACAACTATCTCCAGCTTCATCTGGCACTACTCGATAACTAATTTCTGGTATAGTTTCTAAATGCGCACGTAAAGCTTTGTTGTTTTTTCTTTGGATAGTTAAAAAGGTTTCTAGTTTTCTTATTTGCGCCAAACCAACTGCTGCGTGCAATTCACTTATGCGAAAATTATACCCAATAAAAGGATGTAAATCGGCACCACGGTCTACACCTAAATGGTCGTGTCCATGATCGGTATAACCATCACTTTTTACAAATACATCTTTGTTGTTTGTCATCACTACTCCGCCTTCTGCGCAAGTAATTGTTTTTACAAAATCAAACGAAAAAGTTCCTGCATCACCAATGGTTCCTAATGCTTTTCCTTTGTAAGTTCCGCCTATACTTTGGCAAGCATCTTCTATTAATATTAATTTATACTCTGCACAAATGGCAACTAAAGCATCCATATCCGCCATACTTCCACACATATGAACCGGCATGATACATTTTGTTTTTGGTGTAATAGCCGCTTTTACTGCTGCAGGACTTAACGTAAGTGTTTCATCTATATCCACTAAAACTGGAATAGCTCCTACGCTTAACACTGCTTCGAAACTGGCTACAAAAGTAAATGCAGGCATAATAATTTCATCGCCAACACCAATGCCCAAAGCACTCATGGCAGTTGTAAGTGCCCCCGTTCCGCTACTAGTTAATTGCGCATATTTACAACCAAAAACCTCGGTGATTGCTTTTTCTAATTCTAGCGCTTTCCAGATTCCCTTGCGTGGCCCATCAAAGCCATAACGCATTAAAATACCTGTTTCAAGTACATCGTTAACTTCTTTTCTTTCTTCGGCACCAAAAAATTCAAAACCTGGCATATGTTGTGTTTGGAGTGTGAATGATACAATAGTCCTTTTGGGCCTATTTAATTTCAAGTGTGTAAAGTTAGAAAAATATTAATTGTAAATACGATTTGCTAGTTTTTGAAAAGTTAAATCAATCAAATACTATCCATCAAAAAATCGAATAAAATCTTGCAAATAACTAACTTTGCCAAATGAAACCAACCCTTTTTTATTGCTACGACGCCTATTGTGGCTGGTGCTATGGTTTTAGTCCTGTAATTAAACAAATTGCAGAAAACTACAACCCGCAATTAAACATAGAAGTACTTTCAGGTGGAATGATTGTACCTGAAAATCCAGTACCAATTGGCGTTACTGCAGGATTTATTCAAAAAGCCTATCCCACAGTAGAAGAATACACGGGTGTAAAATTTGGCGCCGACTATTTATGGCATGTAGAAAATCCTGATTTGAGTGATTGGTACCCAAATTCAGAAATGTCGGCCATTGCGCTATGCATTTTTAAAGAAATCTATCCTGAAAAACAAGTTGAATTTGCGGCAGACTTACAATACGCACTTCATTTTGAAGGGAGAGACTTAACAGATAAAGAAGCATATAGACATTTAATTGAGCAATATGGATTGAATGAAACTGCTTTTTACGAAAAACTAGGCAGCGACACTTATAAAGACCAAGCGCACTATGAATTTCAACTATGTAAGCAATTGCAGGTTACAGGATACCCTTGCGTGTTGGTTCAGGTGGCAGAAACAAAATTTCATTTATTAGCTAGAGGTTATACCCCTTACAACGACCTAAAAGCCCGATTAGACATGGTTTTAAAGGAATTTGAAGGATAAAAATAGAAGGATAAATAGCATTAATAAACATTGCATAGTGGTAGATAGGGCAATTTGCCTTTACTTTGCAACTCTTAAATAAAGACTAATGGAGTATAGTAAACTGATATCAATAACAGGAATGACTGGTTTGTTTGAACTAGTTGGCAGCAAAACAGACGGTGCAATTGTAAGATCACTAGACGATAAAATCACAAAATTTGTGAGCAGTCGCGTTCATAATTTTTCACACCTTGAAAGTATTGAGGTATATACCATAGCTGACAATGTTAACTTAGTAGAAGTGTTTCAAGCAATGAAACAAAGTTCCGAAAAGCTACCTTCAGACAATGATGCTGCAGCGGTAAAAGCTTATTTCTTAAAAGTGTATGCGGATATTGATTTTGACAGAGTGTACGCTAGCGATATGAAAAAAATGATTAAATGGTTTGCCATTTTACAAGCCAATGATATTGTTCCTGTTTTAACTGAAGTAGCAGAAGATGCTGTTGAAGAAAACGAAACAGAAGCATAACACATAAATACCTTTATTAAACAGCCGGAACATTGCAAGTGTTCCGGCTGTTTTTATTTGATTATTATTACCTTGAGGTTTCAACTTAAACAGTTTGTCTATGAAAAGGCGCTTGATTATTTTTTGCTTAATTATTAGTGTATTAGTACAAACAACAAGCTATGCACAAAGCTTCTACGATAAAACACCAGCGGCCGAGCGATGGGTAAAAAAGAAGTTTCGTAAATTATCTAAAGACCAACGCATTGCGCAATTAATGATTATTCGGGCACATAGTAATTTAGGCCCAGCGCATATTGCAGAAGTAACAAACCTGATACAAAAATACAATATAGGTGGACTCTGTTTTTTTCAAGGAGGTCCTGTACGTCAAGCCAATCTAACTAATTATTATCAGTCAATTGCAAAAACACCCCTCATGATTTCTATTGATGGAGAGTGGGGACTAGGCATGCGTTTAGACAGTGTAATAAATTTTCCAAGACAGTTAATGATGGGTGCAGTACCAGATGCAACAATTATTTATGCATTTGGAAAAGCAGTGGGCGAACAGTGCAAAAGATTGGGTATCCAAGTGAATTTTGCACCCGATGTAGATATCAATAACAACCCAATGAATCCGGTAATTAATGACCGAAGTTTTGGAGAGGATAAATATAAAGTAGCACTATACGGAATTCAATACATGAAAGGAATGGAAGCAGCAAGAGTAATGGCCTCTGCAAAGCATTTTCCAGGTCATGGCGATGTAACAGTAGATTCACATAAAGATCTTCCTGTAATAAATAAAACTAGAGCACAATTAGACGAATTAGAACTCTATCCTTTTCGCGAAATCATTAAAGCAGGAGTAGGCAGTATTATGGTAGCGCATTTAGCTATTCCAGCAATTGATAGCACTCCAAATTTGCCAACCTCTTTATCTAGTAAAGCCATCAATGGACTACTAAAAGGCGAACTTGGTTATACTGGTATTTCTTTTACAGATGCACTAGAAATGCAAGGAGTTGCCAAATTTTTTCCAAAAGGAGCTGCTTCTGCTCAGTCTTTAATTGCAGGCAATGATTTATTGTGTTTACCTGGTGATATCCCTGGAAGTATTGCCGCTATTAAGCAAGCTATAAAAGATGGAAAACTAAGTTGGGATATAATTAATGAACGCGTAAAAAAAGTATTACTGGTTAAATACCATTTAGGGCTTCATACCATTACGCCAATTGATACTAATAATTTGGTAGCAGATTTAAATACAAAAACAAATGAAATAAATGAAACACTTTCAAAAAACGCACTAACACTACTCAAACAATCTAATAAAAACTTGCTACCCCTTCAAGCAAAAAAAATAGCTTATGTAGGAATTGGTATTGATAAAAATAATGTATTTGCAGATAGGCTTGTACAAGATTTTAAAGCCACTGTTATTTTTTGGAACAATAAAGATACAGAGGCAAAAAAAGATAGTATTATTAAAGCATTAGCAGGCTATGATGCAATCGTACTAGGCCTTCACAATTTTAGCAGACGACCTGCAGGTAATTATGGCCTTTCTGAATCAACCATTGATTTGTTGGCAAAAGTGCAACAATTACCTGTCATCAATTTTGTATTTGGTAACCCTTATGCAATTAAATATTTGTGTGCTGCAACAAATTTAGTAGCCTGTTATGAAGACGATAATACCACCCAATTAGCAGCTGCAGATTTGTTGCAAGGTAAAATAAGTGGCAAAGGAAAACTACCTGTAACTGTTTGTGATAATTTTCAATTTGGAGATGGCATTATTTACAATAACTTCTTTCCAAAAGCAGTTCCAGAAACGATTGGTT
>JAPLEL010000025.1 GCA_026391415.1 Bacteroidota bacterium | reverse complement strand
TTTAACTTTTTACTACAATCTCTTAAACAAAATGCTAAATTAGGTGTAATATATCCTATGCACGCTTTTACAATTAAAGATTTAGAGAATTTATCAGGTATTAAAGCCCATACTATTCGTATTTGGGAACAACGCTATTCTTTTTTAAGCCCCAATAGAACGGATACCAATATTCGCTATTATACCAACCAAGAGCTAAAAACATTGCTCAATGTAGCTTTACTCAATAAGTATGGGTATAAAATCTCTCATATTGATAGAATGTCTGAAGCAGATGTGAGTGAAAAAATCATGTCGCTTACAAACTCTGAGGCACAACAAGAACGACTATTAAATGACCTCATCAACTATACTATAAATATACAACTCGATGATTTTGAGAAAATTATAGATAGTTATATTGCTAATAAAGGCATTGAAAAAACCATCACTCAAATAATTTTTCCATATTTAGAACGCATTGGCATTTTATGGGTAACCAATCATATGAACCCGGCACAAGAGCATTTAGTAACCAATATTATCCGTCAAAAATTAATCATAGGCATTGAAACTGCTACTCCTCATTTTGCTCTAAACCAGTCAATATTACTATTTTTACCAGAGGGCGAGCATCACGAATTAGGTTTATTATACATGTATTATATGCTGAAAGTAAGGGGGATTAAGGTAATTTATTTGGGATCTAATGTGCCAATTGCAGACATTAAATTCATTGCAGATCTAAAAAAGCCTCAATTTTTATATACCCATTTAACCTCTGTTGCTAATAATTTCAATTTCGAGAAATTTTTAAACAATGTTGCCATTAAAATACCCACTACCCAAATGGTAATATCTGGTCAATTGGTGCAATCCTATAAAAAGAAATTGCCTGAAAATGTTCGTTTAATGAATTCTTTACTCGAAGTCATGGGCTTTATTGCCAGCTTATAGGCTGATTTATTTTGTTTTATCTTTTATTATAAAATATTAAACAAAATAAAGTGTTTATCAATTTACTTTGTTTAACTTCGATTTATAATAAGTTAAACGAAAATTATGTCTGCACTAGATTTTGACCAAATGCTCATTAGCAATACCGACTTTTTAAAGCCTTTTGCTTTTACGTTAACTAGAGATAACGAAGCTGCCAAAGATTTAATTCAAGAAACTTTGTTTCGTGCGTTAGCAAACAGAGACAAATACAATGTTGGTACCAATATTAAAGCTTGGTTGTACACCATCATGCGTAATATTTTTATTAATAATTACCGCAGAAAATCTAAGCAAAACACCATTTTTGATAACTCGCCCAACGAATTTTTAATAGACAATAATCAAGGAGCGGTTTCGAATGAAGCCATTGCCAAGTTAAATATGAAAGAAGTACAAGAAGCTATCCACGAGCTTCCTGTAATTTTTAGAAACCCATTTTTATTGTATTTCGACGGTTTCAAATACCATGAAATTGCCGATATGTTGCAAGAGCCATTGGGTACTATTAAAAGTAGGATTCACTTTGCTAGAAAATTACTCAAGTCACAAATACAGCGTTATTAATTTAGTGCTAAATTGCCTTTTATTTTAAACAACTGTGAAAAAGAAATCAATCATTATTGGCGCCGGTTTTGCAGGAATGTCTGCTGCAAGTTTTTTAGCCAAAGATGGATGGGATGTTACAGTTTTAGAAAAGCACAACCAACCTGGTGGCAGAGCGAGGCAATTTAAAGCAGATGGTTTTGTATTTGATATGGGACCTAGTTGGTATTGGATGCCCGATGTTTTTGAACGATACTTTCAACAATTTGGCAAATCAGTTGCCGATTATTATAGCTTAAAAAGATTAGATCCTTCTTATCGTGTTTATTGGGATGATGGCCCTATAGATATTCCCGCAGATTATGGTGCTTTTAAAAATTTATTCGAAACCATCGAACCCGGAAGTGGCGATCGACTAGACCATTTTTTAAAAGAAGCCGCATTTAAATATAAAGTAGGTATTAATAAATTGGTTTTTAAGCCCAGTCAATCTTTACTGGAGTTTGTAGACAAAGATTTAATTAGCGGCTTGTTTCGATTAGATGTTTTCAATTCTATCAAAACCCATGTAGCAAAGCATTTCACGAATCCTAAGTTGAAAGAACTGATGGAATTTCCTGTTTTATTTTTAGGTGCTTTGCCTGAAGATACGCCCGCTTTGTATAGTTTAATGAACTATGCCGATATTAAAGGAGGCACATGGTATCCCGAAAAAGGAATGTATCAAATAGTAAACGCCATGTACCAATTGGCGCTTGAACTTGGGGTGAAATTTAAATTTGAAGAAGAAGTTGAAACTTTAAACATCACCGAAAAATCTATTAGTAATGTGCAAGTTTCGGCAGTTGTTGATGGAAAAAAAATCATCAAACAATACCAAGCAGATGCCGTAATAGCAGGCGCAGATTATCACCATGTAGAAACGGCTTTATTACCCAAAGCATTTAGGTCTTATTCTGCTAAATATTGGGATACACGTGTGATGGCGCCAAGTTGTTTAATTTATTATGTAGGCTTAAATAAAAAGATAGAAGGGATCCAACACCATACTTTATTTTTCGACACTTCCTTCGATGTGCATGGCAAAGAGATTTATAAAACCAAGGAATGGCCAACTGACCCCTTATTTTATGTAAGTGCAGTGTCGGTAACGGATGCAGGTTCTGCTCCGGAAGGTTGCGAAAACCTGTTTTTTTTAATACCTGTTGCAGCCGGATTGCATGATGATACAGAAGAATTAAGGGAAAAGTATTTCAATCTGATACTAGCCAGAGCAGAAAAACAGCTCAAACAGTCAATTAGAAAATCTATTATCTTTAAAAAAAGCTATGCACATAAAGATTTTATAAACGATTATCACTCTTTTAAAGGAAATGCGTATGGTTTAGCGAACACTTTACTGCAAACTGCTGTTTTAAAGCCATCGTGTAAGAGCAAAAAGTTGAAGAATCTATTTTATACAGGTCAGTTAACGGTTCCGGGTCCCGGGGTACCACCAAGTTTAATAAGCGGTGAAGTGGTAGCTAGGTTAGTAAACAAGCAGTTTAAAAGTTTAAAATTGAACTAAATGATGAACCTGTTTCATGAATTGAGTCAGGATTGTAGCAGAATAACCACCGAGAAATACAGTACTAGTTTTTCTTCGGCTATTAAACTATTGCACAAAGACTTAAGGGCGCCTATATTTAATATCTATGGTTTTGTTCGTTTTGCGGATGAAATTGTAGATAGCTTTCATGACCATGATAAAGCAGTTTTACTAGCTGAGTTTAAGAAAGCCACCTACGAAGCTATTGAACGTAAAATTAGCTTGAATCCTATCTTACACAGTTTTCAATTAACGGTAAACGAATATAAAATAGACCATGCACTAATTGAGGCTTTTTTGTATAGCATGGAATTAGATTTAGATAAACGCAATTACGATAAACAAGGATACGAACAATATATTTATGGAAGCGCCGAAGTAGTTGGCCTAATGTGTTTGTATATTTTTTGTGAAGGCAATCAACAACAGTATGAATTATTAAAACCATCTGCCAAAAGTTTGGGATCGGCATTTCAAAAAGTAAATTTCTTACGCGATTTAAAAGCAGATTTTCAAGGCTTAGATCGCATGTATTTTCCTAACTGCGATTTTAGCAATTTTAGTGAAGCCGACAAACAAGCTATTGAAATAGATATTCAAAAAGATTTTGACGATGCATTTGAAGGTATTATTCAATTGCCTATCAAAGCAAGGTTTGGGGTGTATGTGGCTTTTAAATATTACCTCAGTTTGTTTAAAAAAATAAAAAAAATTCAACCCCAAAAAATCATGGAGGCAAGGGTGCGTATTCCAGATTATGGTAAGTTTTTTATTTTAGCAAAAGCAGGTATTAGAAGTCAGTTGAATATGCTTTAATTTTTTATATTTTTATGATGGAGCAGGTTGTATTAGTAAATGCATTAGACGAAGCGCAAGGTTTCATGGAAAAAATGGAAGCCCATGAAAAAGGCTTGCTGCATAGGGCCTTTAGTATTTTTATTTTTAATGAGAAAGGCGAATTACTATTACAACAAAGGGCTTTAGATAAATACCATAGCGGCGGCTTATGGACCAATACCTGTTGCAGCCATCCTCGCCCAAATGAATTAGTTGCAGATGCAGCAGCAAGAAGGTTACAAGAAGAAATGGGATTTGAAACACCGCTCACTAAAATATTTGATTTTACCTACCAGGCAAGTTTTAGCAACGGCTTAATTGAACACGAATTCGACCATGTGTTTGTTGGATATTACAATGCAACAGTCGTTCCTAATCTTATAGAGGTAAACGATTATGCTTTTCAAACGATGGAAATGGTGCAGGCATCTATGAATCAAAAAGATGGACGCTTTACTGTATGGTTTGAAATTGTATTTCCAAAAATGATGGAGTGGTGGCAAGCCAATCATTCCACTAACTTAGCCTAATATTTTTTTACAATGCCTCAAGCCAAAAAAGCAATTATTATCGGTTCTGGAATTGCAGGACTTGCGGCAGCTATTAGATTGTCTGTACAAGGCTTTGAAGTGGTTGTGTACGAAAAAAATGCATACCCTGGTGGCAAACTCAGTCATTTTAGCAAGGATGGATATCGTTTTGATGCAGGCCCTAGTTTATTTACACAACCAGCAAATGTTCAAGAATTATTTGACTTAGCAAAGGAGCCAATGGCGCCCTACTTTAGTTACCAAGCTTTGCCTATATCATTTAAATATTTTTATGAAGACGGCGTAATTATTAATGCCTATACCAATAATGATTTGTTGGCTGATGAATTAGCAAACAAACTTGGCGAAAAAAAATCAGCCACAATCAATTATTTAAAGGCTTCAAAAAAAGTATACGATCATATTGCGACTGTTTTTTTAAATCATTCATTACACAATAAAAAAACACTATTTAAGGCTGCAATTTTTAAAGCCATTAAAACACTACGTTTTAAATATTTATTTAAAACAATGCATCAAGTGAATGCTAGTTATTTTACTACGCCTCATGCTATACAATTGTTTAATCGATTTGCTACTTATAATGGCAGCAACCCTTACAAGGCGCCAGGAATGTTAAGTTTAATTCCACATTTAGAACTTAGCGAAGGAACATTTTATCCCAAAGGCGGCATGATAAGTATTACGAATGCTTTGTATGAACTGGCCTTAAAAAAAGGGGTACAGTTTTGCTTTAATAGCAAAGTTGAAAAAATCATCCACGAAAATAATAAAGTAATAGCTGTAGCAATAAATGGAAAAACTGAAACAGCTGAATTGGTAGTAAGCAATATGGATGCCTACTTTACCTATAAATATTTATTGAATAATTCATTGGCTGCAACTACTATTTTAAAACAAGAACGCAGCAGTAGCGCCTTTATATTTTATTGGGGAATCAATGCCTCTTTTCCTCAATTAGAATTACA
>JAPLEL010000188.1 GCA_026391415.1 Bacteroidota bacterium | reverse complement strand
GAAAAAATTCTTTTTGGCATACTTGGAGGACCTGGTAAATACTTTGTAAGTAATACCTTATTCGACACAACAAGAGCTAATATAGAATTTTCTGGTGCAGAAGGTGTTGACTTGATTTGCAATGAAGGAAAGCATCCTTCCATTCCTGCTCCATTTAAAGGAAATATGGATATTGTTGCGCTTAATCATTTTATTACAGAGAAAGGTGCAGAAAATATTCCACTCTGCATTATTACAGTTACCAATAATTCTGGCGGTGGTCAACCTGTAAGTATGGAAAATATTAAAGCAGTTAGAGCCATCTGTAATCAACACAAAATACCCTTATTTATTGATGCCTGTCGTTTTGCAGAGAATGCCTATTTTATAAAAATTCGGGAAAAGGGATATGCCAACATTCCAATACCAACAATTGTAAAAGAAATGTTTTCGTATGCCGATGGTTGTACGATGAGTGCAAAAAAAGATGCATTCGCCAATATTGGTGGATTTCTTGCTATGCACAATGATACACTGGCACTGCATTGTAGAAATATGCTCATCATGACAGAAGGCTTTCCTACCTATGGCGGGTTAGCAGGCAGAGACTTAGAAGCCATTGCCATTGGATTAGACGAAGTAATGGACGAAAACTATTTACAATACCGTATTCGTAGTATAGAATACTTAACTAATAAATTAATAGCAGCAGGTGTTCCTGTTATGCAACCAGCTGGCGGACATGCCGTATACCTTGATGCCAAAGCATTTCTTTCGCATATACCCGTAAACCAATACCCTGGGCAAGCATTAGTTGCTGCCTTATATGTGCACGGCGGTATAAGAGGTGTTGAAATAGGTTCTTTGATGTTTGGCAAATATGATCAACAAAATCAATTAATTCCTGCGCCATTAGAACTAGTTAGATTGGCTATTCCTAGACGCGTTTATACACAAAGCCATATTGATTATGTAGCCGAAGTAATCATTGAAGTTTTTGAAAATAAATCAACAATTAAAGGATTAACCATTACAGGAGAAGCCCCAATGCTCCGACATTTTACAGCCAAATTGTCTCCAATAAAGTAAATAATTAACCTAATAAAATCATAACCGAATTTGCCTATATGAACACCTATACCAAGCCCCTTTGTAATGAAGGGGTTTGGCTTTTAACTAGCTACCCTGATTTCGGATTGATGTCATAATAAAACAAAATATTAGAAAATGGGTTGTGAGACTAAAACTATGTTCCGAAACCCTACCTTGCCCTATGTACGAGCAATACAAATCAATCAAACAGTCCTTACTAAACCTATTTGTTTCAACCTCAATTGAACAGTTAGCAGCAGAAATAAAGGATAGT
This sequence comes from Bacteroidota bacterium, assembly GCA_026391415.1. GTDB lineage: Bacteria > Bacteroidota > Bacteroidia > Chitinophagales > Chitinophagaceae > Sediminibacterium. The sequence goes on along the minus strand of JAPLEL010000188.1, from coordinate 3,480 downwards.
GTTGTGTTTGTCAATAATAAAATGCCTATTTTTAAGTGCTAACTCGATCTTTGTAAGATACTTTACAGATATAATTAGCCATTCAATATCCTTTTCTAAAGTTTTATAACTTGTTTATCAACAGGCTGTATTACTAAAATTTTAGTCCGAAATAGACTTTAATTCAAATAATTATATATTTACAACAGTAGGTGCTTTGATTAGTATCAATTTAGGCTTAACACAACTTATAAGAAACATGAGGATACTAGATGAAAAAATAATGGATTGTAACACCAATTTGTTACAAGAAAAAATTGCAAAGTTTACAAAAGCAGACGAACTAGCTGCTACCGGACTTTATCCTTATTTCCGTGTTTTAGAATCAGATCAAGACACAGAAGTTATTATTAATGGCAAGAAAGTATTAATGTTTGGCTCTAATAGCTATTTGGGATTAACCAATCATCCCGCTATTAAAGCCCAAACAATTGATGCAGTAAATAAATACGGAAGTGGCTGTGCAGGATCGAGGTTTTTAAATGGAACGCTCGATATTCACATAGAATTAGAAGAAAAATTAGCCGAGTTTGTAGGAAAAGAAGCCGCCTTAATTTTTAGTACTGGGTTTCAAGTAAACTCTGGTGTAATTCCAGCATTATTAGGCCGACATGATTACCTTATTTTAGACGAGTTCGACCATGCGTCTATTTTAGAAGGATCAAGATTAAGTTTTGCTAAAACACTTAAGTTTCAGCACAACAACATGGAGTCTCTAGAAAAAGTTTTAAAAACTTGCCATCCCGATAAAATTAAATTAATTGTTGTTGACGGAATTTTTAGCATGGACGGAGATATTGCCGACTTACCAGAAATTGTAGTATTAGCAGAAAAATACAATGCTACCATTATGGTTGACGACGCACATTCTTTGGGCGTAATTGGTAAAGGTGGCCGAGGTATTTCATCTCATTTTAACCTAACCGATAAAACCCATTTAATTGGAGGCACATTCAGTAAATCATTGGCATCAATTGGCGGATTTATAGCGAGTGATAAAAAGACAATTGACTTTTTAAAACACCATGCCCGCACATTAATTTTTAGTGCCAGCATTTCACCTGCATCAACTGCAAGTGTTTTAGCTGCTCTTGAAATACTTAAAAATGAACCAGAAAGAATTGACCAATTATGGGAAAATTCGAACTTCGCTTTAGCAGAATTAAAAAGAATGGGTTTTGATACTGGAACCTCTAGAACACCTATTATACCTATCTATGTAAGAGATGAAGCCAAAACATTCATGTTGTCAAAAATGTTATTTGATGAAGGCATTTTTGTAAACCCTGTTACTTCACCTGGAGTGCGTAGTGAAGACAGTTTAATTAGATTCAGTTTAATGGCTACACATACTAGAGCACAAATTGAAATTGCATTAGAAAAAATATACACAATTTCAAAAAAATTATCTATTATCTAACTAATTGCATCATATGGAAATCATCGTAAAAGAAGTTGTAAGCAAAAAAGACCTAAAAAAGTTTATCAACCTTCCCTACGATTTGTACAAAGGCCATCAGTACCATGTACCTCCATTAAAATTTGATGAAGAAGGCACACTCAGAAAAGATAAGAATCCTGCATTTGATTATTGCGAAGCAAAGTATTGGCTTGCCTATCAAGGAGATAAAGTTGTTGGTAGAATCGCAGGCATCTTAAACAAATCATACATTGAAAAATGGCATAATAAATACGTACGTTTTGGTTGGTTTGATTTTATAGACGACCAAGAAGTAGTAAATGCATTAATAGGACAAGTAGAAAATTGGGCAAAAGAATTAGGTATGTCTGCTGTGCACGGCCCATTAGGTTTTACCGATTTAGACCACGAAGGAATGTTAGTAGAAGGATTCGACCAATTAGGAACTTTGGCAACTATTTATAATCACCCTTACTATCCAACATTACTAGCAAATGCAGGTTATGTAAAGGATGTAGACTGGTTAGAATACAAAATCACCCTTCCAAAAGTAGTACCAGAAAAATTAGAAAAGATTGCTACACTAGTTCAAAAAAGGTACGAGTTATCAGTAATACATGCAAAAAAAGCAAAAGAGATTCTACCCTACGCTACTCAATTATTTCAATTAATTAATTCTGCCTATTCAGATTTATACGGTGTTGTTCCGCTTACCGATAAACAGATTAGTTACTATACCAAACAATATTTTTCTTTTATCAGACCAGATTTTGTGTCGTTAGTTACCAATAAAGAAGGAAAATTAGTGGGCTTTGGAATTACCATGCCTTCATTATCTCTTGCTTTGCAAAAAGCAAAAGGCAACTTATTACCCTTTGGACTTTTCCACTTAATTAAAGCAATCAAAAAAAATAATTTAGGTGATTTGTATTTAGTTGCTGTAGACAAAGACCTTCAAGGAAAAGGCGTTAATGCAATTATTATGTGTGAATTAACTAAATCATATATTAAAGCTGGCATTGAATACGCAGAATCAAATCCAGAAAAATTCACAGAGTCAGCATCAGGTTACATTCCCAAAAACAAAAAAGAAGCTCGTGACCCACGATTCAGCATGGCTTTGACACAGGATATTGGTCCTGGACAAGTGGGCCGGGAAGCCAACAAACTGGGTCTCAAAACAGACGCTAATGGCAAGCCTGCATTGTTGATGAAGACCACCAACACGTTAGCAGAAAGTCTGGCCCGTGAGCTAGAATTATTTGAAGAACAAGATCTGTTTGAAATCAACATGGGCAGCAAGAACCTACGACGAGAAGCTGCCAAGACAGGTGCTCTAGCCGGCATGGAATTTGAAATGATTGTGCCCGGAGAAGGCGGCGGTGACGCTGAAGAGGACATGGATCGTGACGAATCTGCCAATGACATTGACACCATTGTTCGTTTTTTCGACGACGGTGATTTCAACTCTAGAAACGAGATTAGCCGGCTCCGTAACAAGTTATACAACGACTTCCGCGAGTGGCAATATGAACAGATTGGCCAAGGCTGGGATCAAGAAGGCCGCGACTACTTGCGTGATTATGTTGTGAACAACAACGAGTTTGATGGCGGCGAGGCCGAAGCCACTGCCCGTGAGGAACTGGAACAAGATTTGTTCTATCGAGATTTGCCCGAAGCAGAACGTGAACAAATGGTCGAAAAACGCACAGGCGAAATGCTGGAAGAATTCGTTGAAGAACAATGGTTGGGGCAAGAAAGCAGAATCTACGAAGCTGCCCTAGAAGAATACGAATCTGACATGGAGGGGGATTGGACAGAATCTACCTGGTTGAATGACAGTGGACTTGACCAAATGAGTGATGTGTTGCGTGAGTACACCATTTCATGGCCCTACTATACCAGCTCAGAATCCAATGTTGACATCAATGCAGTAGGAGATGATTTCAGTGATGCAATTGGCCGTCCGGTCAATGCCAGTGACACATATCATGGCGGACGTCGCGAAGCCGGACGCTATG
>JAPLEL010000151.1 GCA_026391415.1 Bacteroidota bacterium | reverse complement strand
TTGAGTGGAAAAGTAACAACCGGATTTTTACTCGTATCAGTGTTAAAACTCAAACTAGGAAAACTTATCCAACTCCAATTGGAATTTAAAGCGGTGGAATTAGAAATTAACGCATTGGCTGGACCACAAGTGGTAATTGGCACAGAGAAAACAGCCAGAGGTCTTTTATAGATGGTAATATTTTGAGTGGTATCATGCACGCAACCATCGGTACTCGTAACCCTTAAACGAATGGTATAATTACTATCAATGCCAGTTTGGTTGTTGATGAAAGTAAATACAGGTGTAGGCGCTGTTGTGTTACTAATGCTGTTATTGGTATTGTTAAGGAAGTTCCAGATATAAGAGGCACTTGTTCCCTTAAAAACACTAGCGTTGGTAGCAGTTTTAAAAGTATCAGCACAAATAATATTAGGTAAACTGAAAATGGCTTTTGGTTTAGGGTAAACAATAATATTTTTTGTCAAAGAATCTTTACACCCACTGCCAGCGGTAATAACTAGTTTAACAGTATAGGTGGTATCTCTTGTGTTTAAAAAATTATTGAAAGTGGTACTGAATGAATTTGGATTTGGCGGCAAGAATCCATTACTAAATGTCCAGCTGCTAATAACCCCAATTGTTGAAGTGTTATTAAATGTAACCGATAAAGGTGTGCAACCGATGCTGTCAATAGCAGTAAAATTAGGTTTAGGATTAGGAATGGTTCTGAACCAAACTTGCATGCTGTCGTTTTTACAGCCTCTTAAACTAGTAGTAACCAATTTTATTAGAATACTGTCGTTTGCTCTAGCAATAGTTTGTGTTGGGAAATTTAATCCTGTTCCAATTAAGGTATCATTTCTATACCATTTATATTGGCTATTTGCATTGGGGTAATCTACCGCAATCACATTACTCGCATTGATAACAAAAGGCGCACATGCCGTATTGATAGAGAAATTGAACAAAGCCTTTGCATCAGGATACACTGTAACGATGGTATTAGTTGTTCGAAGTGGCAATTAATCTTGCATTGTAGGTGCTATCTATCGTGCCTGCATTGGTAAATGTGGCTGAAGCATTTGTACTCGAAAAAGTATTATTCAAAATGGTCCAGAGATAGCTCATAGAGCTAGCGCTTTCTCCATTATAAGCATTAGAGGTATTGGTAAAAGTAACCAACCTAGGACCACAACTGTCTTTAGTAATAGTCGTAAAGGCAGCAGCAGGCTTAGGGTAAATAGTTACCCATCTATCGGTGGTATCCACACAAGCATATCCAGCCCTGGTAGCGGTTAATTTAATTCTATAATTGATAGAATCAACGGTGTTATTGAGTGGAAAAGTAACAACCGGATTTTTACTCGTTGTAGTGTTAAAACTTAAAGCAGGAAAACTACTCCACAACCATGAAACAGCTACGTTATTGGTTGAATCTGATATGGTAACACTTGCTGGTCCACAATAGGTAGTTGGCACACTGAACTTGGCTAAAGGTCTTCTATTAATTGTAATTGTTTTAGTAATACTGTCAATACAACCATTAACACTTGTTACGCGCAGACGAATGCTATCAGTTTTATCAACTCCAGTTTGATTATTGATAAAATTGAATATTGGTGTTGGTGAAGTAATGTCATTAATACTATAATTGTTACTAGTATTAAATCTCCAACTATAAGTTACACTTGTTCCCTTAAAAACACTTGCGTTGGTAGCAGTTTTAAAAGTATCAGCACAAATAATATTTGGCAAGCTGAAAATGGCTTTTGGTTTAGGGTAAACAGTTATGTTCTTTGTGATAGAATCCTTACAACCAGTTCCTGCTGTTATTACCAACTTAGCAGTATAAATAGTATCGGTTGTATTCGATAAGTTATTAAAAACAACATTGAAAGGATTAGTATTTGCTGGTGTTGCCCCATTACTCATAGTCCATGCACTGCTTACTCCAACAGTTGATGTATTGGTGAAATTCACAGTTAAAGGTGTACAACCTATTGAATCAATCATAGTAAAATTAGGAACTGGATTGGCAATGGTTACAAACATTCTTGTAAGTGTATCAGTTTTACAACCACGACTATGACTTGTAATTAATCGGTAATAAAAAGTTTCGTTTGGTGTATTGATTGTAAAAACAGGAATGTTTGTGCCTGTGGAACTACTTATTATTACACCCAATTTATCTAGGATTTGCCAAGTATATAAGTCATTTGCATTTGGATATTGTGTTAGAGTAACAATACTATTATTGATTACAAAAGGTGCACATGATGAATATATTGTTGAACTAAAATCCGCTTTAGGATTAGGCCAAACTGTAACATTTGTTTTAGTAGAATCAATACATCCATGCTTCGAAGTAGCAATTAATCTAATATTATAAAGAGCATCTATAACACCCGAATTGGTAAATGTGGCTGAAGCATTTGTACTCGAAAAAGTATTATTCAAAATGGTCCAGAGATAGCTCATAGAGCTAGCGCTTTCTCCATTATTTGCATT
>JAPLEL010000304.1 GCA_026391415.1 Bacteroidota bacterium | reverse complement strand
TTTAATAATTTAACAACAGTAGCTACATCACGATGGCCAGATACAATAATTACCTCAGTTGTTGGACTAATTTTTTTAATTTTTTGGAGGGCTTGCGCTCCATCCATTTCTGTTAATGAATAATCTAAGGTTACCACATCGGGCACATCATACATTACATTAAAAAAGTCGCGCTCTTTTTCGAACTTTAAAACTTGGTAATTGGGATTATTAGATAAATGGTGCTCTAGGATTGCACCATACCAAGAATCATCCTCTAATATATAGATTTTCAGTTGGTTATTCTGCTGCATTTAGGGGTATTATTATGTTTTCAGATATATAAAAACTAGCTAATGTTTTTTTTCTTTTATATCTGAGAATGCAATTTATAGAATTATTCCAATTTTAAGAGATTTATCTAATTATTAGATAAATCACAAGGCTACTATATATTATAAATTGATATTCAATTGTTTAAAATGATATAATTTAAAAATATTATATAACTTAGTTTGGGTATTTTTGAATGTAAACTTTCCACATGTTTAGAAAAGTTCAATTTTGGCTTGATTGAATAACTACCTTTATCATTAGAAAATAAATTGCTATGCTAAGAGTTGGGGTATTTGGGGTGGGACATTTAGGAAAATTTCACCTAAACAATTGGAAAGAAATAAATGGTGTTAAAATTGTAGGCTTTTTTGACCCAAATAATGATAATGCTAATCAAGTAATTGAGCAGTATGGGCTAAAACGCTATATGGATGAAGAAAAATTGATGGATGCTTGCGATATTATTGATGTAATAACACCCACAGACCATCATTTTAGCATCTGTATGCAAGCTATCAGAAAAGGGAAACATGTTTTTGTAGAAAAACCATTAGCTCATACCATCAAAGAAGGTAGAGACTTAGTAAGTATGGTTAAAGAAGCCAATATTAAAATGCAAGTTGGCCATGTAGAAAGATTTAACGCAGCATTTTTAGCGATTAAAGACCTTAATGTGAATCCGATGTTTATTTAAGTACATCGATTGGCACAGTTCAATCCTAGAGGAACAGAAGTGAGCGTGATTTTAGACTTAATGATTCATGATATAGATATTATACTAAGTTTAGTAAGGAGTGATGTTAAAAATATATCTGCAAATGGCGTAGCTGTTATGACTAATACCCCTGATATAGCCAATGTTAGAATTGAGTTTAATAATGGATGCGTAGCCAACCTAACAAGTAGCCGAATTAGTATGAAAAAAATGCGCAAAATGCGTTTATTTCAACCGAACTCTTATATAGGGATTGATTTTTTAGAAAAGAAAACAGAAATTATCAAATTAAAACAGCCAAATGATACGAATGTTTTTTCATTTGACATAGAAACCCAAACAGGCAAAAAAACAATTGCAATTGCTAATCCAATAATTCAGTCAGAAAATGCCATTAAATTAGAACTAACGTCTTTTGTATCAGCTATACTAAATAACACACCAACTGTTGTAAGTGAAATTGATGGATTTTTAGCAATGGAAGTTGCACACCAAATTTTAGAAAAAATTAGTAATACTAGCATTCTTGTGTAATGCAAATCAATAGTAAGAATAGCAAATATTACGCAGTCAGTGATTGTATTTTTTCAATCATTGCTTGTTGGATATACCTATTATACGCTATTAACTTTAAGCCTAATACTTTAGGCGCTATAAATTCGTATATCCCCTATCTTCAATTGCTTATAAGCTCTTTAATAATAGCACTTGGATGGGTTTTATGGCATTTACTTTTAGGATCCTACCAACAATCTATTTATCAGAAATCGAGGTTAAACGAATTAACAGATTCAGCTATAAACTCAATATTAGGGGTGCTTATATTATTTAGCATTAGTTATTTTTCATCTTATGAAATTGACTGGATTACTTATCTAATATTACAATTCGGTTTATTATTTCTTGGAAGAATCATATTATTAGAAAATGCCAAAAGAAATATTATTGGTGGAAAAATATTTTTTAATACCCTAATTATTGGCAATAACCCTATTGCTCAAGGCATCTACAAAGAGTTGATTAAAAATTTTAAATATTTAGGACTCAAACCAATCGGATTTATTGCTAATGACGAAGAGAAAAAGAATGGCTTATCTAAAACAATAAAATATTTAGGCCCTATTAATAATATTATTCAAATAATTAATGACAATAAAATTGATCAAGTTATTATTGCCTTAGATAAAACACAAAACAATCAAGCAGAACAACTAATCAATTTATTAATAGAGCAGGAAGTAACAATTAAAATAGCCCCTAATATGATTGATATTCTAGCAGGATCAGTTAGAACAAATAATGTATTTGGAGCAACACTTATTGATTTACAAACTGAACTACTCCCCTTCTGGCAACAAAATATTAAACGTTTATTTGATATTATAATTTCTATCATCAATATCATTATTTTAAGTCCTGTAATGCTACTAATTGCTATTAGAATTAAGCTAGAGTCTTCGGGCAATATCATATACGCTCAAGAAAGAGTTGGTTTGAAAGGCAAAGTGTTTACCATATATAAATTTAGGAGTATGATTGAAAATGCAGAGCCCAACGGACCAGCGTTATCAGTTGATAATGATAAACGAATTACCAAATGGGGTAAATTCATACGCAAATGGCGTTTAGACGAATTACCTCAACTCTGGAATATATTAATTGGCAATATGAGCTTTATAGGACCAAGACCTGAAAGAAGAGCTTATATTAATCAAATCATTATTACAGCACCCTATTATCGTTATTTATTAAAGGTTAAACCAGGGTTAACCTCTTGGGGGATGGTTCAATTTGGCTATGCTTCTACTGTACCAGAAATGATTGAAAGAATGAAATACGATTTGATGTATGTAGAAAATATTTCACTACTATTAGATTTCAAAATTATGATCCACTCTTTGCGAATCATTTTATCTGGCAAAGGAAAATAACATAATTAAGTGACATGAAAATTCCAATTAACATAATTCCATCCAATGAAATTGATGCTGTTAAATGGGATGAATGTGTTGCAGCGAATGATGCAGGGTTAATCTATACGCAATTCAACTATTTAAATACTATTTGTACAAATTGGTCGGGATTAGTAATTGGTAATTACCAAGCTATCATGCCTATTCCTTGGCGAAAAAAAATGGGCATCAAATACTTCTATGCGCCTGCTTTTATTCAACAATTAGGATTCATTGGAAATGCCGAAGGAATATCTTCAAAAGATTTATTTAAATCAATTCAATCCATTGCAAAATTTGGTGATTTAATTTTCAATTATAAAAATGAATGGATAATTAGTAAACATCAATACATTCCAAAAATTAATTATACCATTCAATTATTACAAGGTTACGAATCAATTTCTTCAAAGTATTCTAAAGACCTTATTCAAAATTTACAAAAAGCAGCAAAATTTAACTATCAATACTTACAGGATACAGATATTAGTAATGCTATTATATTATTTCAATTAGAATACGGAAATCGCTTTAAACATATTACGCCAATTAACTTTAGTAACATTGAAAAGCTTTGTTTACAATTACAACAAAACAAACAATGTATTGTAAGAACAATTAAGGAGCCTATAACCCAGAAGGTATTGACAACAGCCCTATTACTAAAGGACAACAAGAGATTGTATTTGCTGATGAATACAACCACTAATGATGGTAGAAAATTATCTACTAACCATTTATTGATAGATAGAATTTTACATGAATTTAGTGGACAAAATTTACTATTTGATTTTGAAGGCTCAAACCTAGATGGAGTTAAAAATTTTTATGAAAATTATCATCCAGAAAATCAACCTTATTTTCATTACCCATTAGGATTATTAACTAGAATAAAAAATTTAATTCAATAACTATTGAACCTGAATCAAGTTTGTAGGAAAAGGTTTTGTATTCCAATGTTGGTGTATTGCAAGCGCTGCTCCTATAGCTGATGCTTGAGGAACAGTTGCTGCTGAAACTTGGTTATTTGGAAAAGCGGCTGCTAGCAAATTCATATATACAGGATTGCTACTGAATCCTCCGTCAACAAAAATATTTTGTACCATTGAACCGCTTAATACCAAATTAGTACTCTTTGTTTGTTGATCAATGATATCTGCAATTAACCGATGATACGCCGCTTCGTAATTTGCAAAGTCCGAAAGTGACCTTGCCATAAATGCAGATTGTTGCAGCATTATTTCACCAGTGATTTTTTTAGTTTTCTTAACTAGTTTTTTAGGCTGTGTTAATAATAACGCATCAAATGCTACTGTTTTATAATAATCAACTGGTTGATTAAAATATGCTGCTAGTTTTTTTACTTGTTGTTCGTGCTCGTATCCAGCAAATAATCTAGAGGCTTTAACAGGTAACCCTTTATAAGACAAATAACACAAACAATCTTGGTGTAATTCGTAGTCCGATAATATGGTATGATTAAACGGATGCAATGTAATACACCAAGTACCAGTACTTAATAAAACAAATGGCTCAGTAAATGAAACCAAGTAGGGAATCAATGCTGCAGAACTATCGTGTAAGCCAACTCCTACTTGAATTCCATCATTTATGATACCAGCTATAAAATCGCTATTTTTTATTGGTGCCAATTTACTATCTATGCCTTCTTTATTCACCCAATTATGATAACAACTGTTTTGAAAATCCCAAAGATGTGTATGACAACCAATACTAGTTAAATCTGAATGAAAGGTTTTAGTTAAAATAGAACTTAAGTATTGTGGCAAATGCAATGCATACTTTATTTGATTATAAATGGCTGGATTTTCATACTTAATTCGATACAATTGCAAACCAGAATTTAAACTACCTAATACAGGTGATGCAGTTTGTTTGGCTAACATACTTTCTCCACCATATGCTTTGTAAAACTGTTTACTCAGCGCAGGTGGATAAGGCTTTAAATAATTATATAGTGGCAACAATGGTTTACCTACTTCGTCGAGATAAACAAAGCTTGCACCATAACCCGAAAAATTAATTGCTTTTATTTCAAACGCATTATTGGTTAATAGATTTTGAAATGCTTCTATTACCCAATTGGTTAATTTGTCAAGGTCTTCACAAGCAAAGCCATCTTCGTCTGTTATTTCATTGAATTGAGTAGCAACCTCGTGAACTAATTGATAGTTTTCATTTAACAATAAAAGTTTCTTATTGGTTTTTCCAATATCAAAAATTAGTATGACGGGTGTTGGCTGCATTATAAACCTGTTGCTACTGATTTACTGCCGCGATCCTTGGTTAATTGTTCCCTTATTTTTTCTGACCGAAAGAATTGAATTGGATTCAATGCTCCACCAGTTCTTAGCCTTGCTTCAGCAACAATTGAACGTACATCTGTTCTAAAAGTATCTTGTAATATTTCTTGCGCAGTTGTTACGTCGTTATTGTCTTGTGCTATCACCAATGCTTTACGATCTACCAGAAGTGCTTGTG
>JAPLEL010000301.1:5963-11969 GCA_026391415.1 Bacteroidota bacterium | reverse complement strand
TGGTGTAGTTAGTATTGTTTGGGTAGTTGTAGGATACAGTTTGTGTTTTGGTGATAGCATTGGAGGATTTATTGGAAACCCTGCTACACATTTTATGTTTAAAGGAGTTGCATCTGGTGCTCCTTGGAGTTTAGCACCAACAATCCCGCTAAGTTTGTTTGCTCTATTTCAATTAATGTTTGCCATCATCACACCGGGATTAGTTGTAGGTGCTGTTGCTGAACGAATTCGTTTTACCTCTTACACTTTATTTATCATATTATTCAGTTTACTAGTGTATGCGCCAATTGCACATTGGACATGGCATCCAGACGGATTCCTATTTAAAATGGGCGCACTAGATTTTGCAGGCGGAACAGTTGTACATATTTCAGCAGGATGCGCTGCATTAGCAGGAGCATTAGTATTAAAGCGTCGTCAGTCTCATATTGAACAACAAGAAATTCCACCAGCAAATATTCCATACGTATTGATAGGGACAGGATTACTATGGTTTGGTTGGTTTGGATTTAATGCAGGTTCTGCTGGAGCTGCAAATGCATTGGCTGTATCTGCTTTTGCAACAACCAATACAGCAGCTGCTGCGGCAGGTTTGTCTTGGATGTTTTTTGACGTATTACGTGGAAAAAAACCATCTGTATTAGGTTTTTGTATTGGAGCAGTAGTTGGCCTAGTTGCCATTACCCCAGCAGCGGGATTTGTTGCAATACCTCAAAGTATTTTCATTGGATTTATTGCAGCTATCATTTCAAACTTAGCTGTACATTATAAAGGAAAATCAAGTCTTGATGATACACTAGATGTGTTTCCTTGTCATGGTTTGGGCGGAATGGTTGGTATGATAATGACCGGAATTTTCGCTACCAAAAATGTTAATGGTGGCGGAAATGACGGTTTACTTTATGGCAATTCTAGCTTTTTCTTTATTCAATTAAAAGCACTAGCCATTGTAGTGACCTATAGTTTTGTTGTTTCCTTATTGATATTCAAATTCATTGATATTGTATTGCCATTACGTGTAAGTATTGAAGATGAAACTCTTGGATTAGATGCATCTCAACACGATGAGAAATATGGAAGAAGACCTGAATTAGCTTAATTAAAAAAAATAAGGTACAGTCATTTACTAGACTTCTGACCAAGTTTAGTGACTGTACCCATTTATTAATCATAAAACCAATAGCAATGTTAAAGAAAATTCTAGCAGTTACCATCGTTTGCGCCAGCTTTATTCTAGCTAATGCACAAACAGATTCTACTAAAAAAGCAACCACCACTTTTACAGGTTCAGTGGATGGCTATTATCGGTACAATTTTGCCGACCCATCAGGTAAAACAAACAATTTCACAAGTTTTACAAATTCCAAAAATTCTTTTGAACTTGGAATGGCTTCAGTTAAAATAGACCATACTGTTGGTAAGGTTTCAGCAACAGCGGATCTTGGATTTGGTAAACGTGCTGATGAACTCTCATACAATGATGGCAGTACTTTAGTAGCTGTAAAACAGTTGACAATTAGTTATGCACTAAGCGATAAGTTTAAACTAACCATGGGTAAATGGGCTACTCATTTTGGATATGAATTATTAGATGCATATGCCAATAGAAATTACAGCATGTCTTATGGATTTTCTTATGGTCCATTTTTTCATACTGGTTTAAAGGCCGACATTTCTTTGGGTGGCAAGAGCGCTATTATGCTTGGCATTGCTAATCCTACAGATTATTCAACTACTACATCGGGTAATAAAGTAGTACTTGCACAATTTAGTACTACGTCTAAATCAGACAAATTCAAATTGTATTTAAATTATCAAGGTGGCGTAACTGGCACTAAAGCTGGCTTTAATCAAATCGACCTAGTATTAAATGGTGTATTGAGTTCTCAGTTTAATATTAATTACGATGGCACAATCGCTACAACAAAAACAAATGGTATTAGCAAAAATTGGTCTAGCAATGCATTGTATTTAAATTACGACCCAACTAGCTGCTTCGGTTTAACGCTTCGTGGCGAATATTTTGACGATAAAAAATCAGTTTCTGGAGGTGCATTTGGTTCATCAGTATTTGCAACCACACTAACTGCAAATATCAAAATTGATAACCTTACTATCATGCCAGAACTTCGTTTAGACAATGGGAGTAACCCTATTTTCTTTAAAGGAAATGGTGCTGCAACTACTGGAACTACAGGATTTATTTTGGCTGCTGTTTACAAATTTTAATTTAATTACAGTCATATATTATTTGTAAAACGAGCTTAATTTTCAGTACTATTAAAACATTATACTAATGTTTTAATAGTAAATTTCAACTGCAATCGTTTATTAACTATCAAAAGCAGTGAACTTAAAACTGGAAAGTACAATTCCACTGAATATATTATTAAAGAGGCAGTATCATACATTTGATACTGCCTCTCTCTATTTAAATAACAAACTAATTATAAAGCTTATAATAAAAGAGTGGTTTTCTTATTTGAATTTATTTGCTATTTTATTAATTTACCCCCCCCTTTTTATAGTAGAACTTTCATTTGTTGACTATAATTATGTGCGATCTTCTTTAAAAAACAGTAAAAAAGACATTATTTACAAAAAATTTAAAAATATTTTTATATTTTTTGAAAATAGTTTTTGCTCATTAAAATGACTTTTTAATACAATTAATGACAATTTTAATGTCTTCAATTTAAAATTGAATATTTTTTTTTCAACTCTTAATTAAAATTTATTTCAACAACACAAAATACACACACTTGATGATTTTTTATAATTTGTTTTATGCCTTATACATTGATTCAGAAATTTGTAAATATGAAATATTTCCTTTCAATTTGTAAAATATTAATAACAAATAAAAATCTGACAAATGTTTTTACTAGCCACTCAAATTGCAAATAATTCTTTAAACGAAAGTCCGTTTATAATTGTTGGAGTTACAGCTTGTGTTATTTCCATCGTTTTATTATTATGGAAAAACGAAGCAAAAACTTCTATCTAAAATATACGCTTAGCCATATTTTATTAGCAACCCTAGAGGTTGCTTTTTTTTGCCGCAATAAAAAAACAGTAATTATCCCAAATTCTACCTAAGTTAGAAAAATGAGATGGCTTAAAGATCTAATAAGAATCATCTATAATATATATGCACTTGCAATTTTTATAGTACTCACGTTTTTTTTCTTTCCATTTGTAATGTTTTCACTTTTATTTGGAAAACTAACTGGCGGAAATATCATTTATAAAATTTGTAAACTCTGGGCTGGTATATGGTATTTTTTTATAGGTATACAGCACAAAGAGATTTTTGAGCACCCACATAATGACGCTAAACAATATATATACGTTGCCAACCATATTTCATATATAGATATCCCGCCTATATTACGCATTATCAGATCACCAATGCGTATTTTGGGTAAATACGAAACAGTTAAAATACCTGTTTTTGGATGGATTTATCGCGCTGCTGTCATTTTAGTTAATAGAAGAGATGCAAGTACAAGGGCAAAAAGTGTTCGAGTCTTAAAAGCCGCTATTAAAAATAATATTTCCATCTTTATATTCCCTGAAGGCACCTTTAACGAAACTTCTGCTCCATTAAAATCATTTTATGACGGTGCATTTAGAATAGCTATTGAAACGCAAACCCCTATAAAACCGTTATTATTGGTGGATACGCTTGAACGTTTACATTACAACGCTATTTTTTCGTTAACTCCAGGTACAAGCAGGGTTGTTTTTTTAGAAGAAATTGATGTATCTGGTTTTACCTTAAAAGATATTCCGGCATTAAAACAAAAAGTTTTTAATATAATGGATGCTGGGTTACGCAGATATCGCGAATATCCTTCTATTTAAACCGAAAGCAACTTATCTTAGCCATATTAGAATCATGGCCAGTCAAACTCAAATAAACAGCTTCGCTTTCAAGGCAAATCAACCGACAGTTTTTGCAGAGGTAATTATTCCGTTGGCATTACCCAAAAATTATACCTGGTCTGTTCCATTTGAATTTCAAGATACCATACAAATTGGCATTCGTGTAGAAGTAGTTTTGGGTAAACACAAAAAATATGCAGGTATAGTTAAACGAATTTTTAATACCCCTCCAGAGGGTTTTACACCCAAACCACTCTTAAACTTATTAGACTCAGAACCATTGGTGCATCCAGAACAATTACAATTATGGGATTGGATGGCTAAATATTATTTATGTACCGAAGGCGATATTATGCAGGCTGCTGTGCCCGCTAATTTAAAATTATCTAGTGAGAGCATCTTAATTTGGAATGAAGACAGAGAAGAGGGTTTATTTGGCTTAAATGACGAAGAATATATTGTTGCAGAAGCACTTGAATTAAAAAAAGAATTACGGTTATCTGAGGTACAACAATTACTCGACAGTTCTCATGTATATGCTATTATAAAAAGTTTAATTGACAAACAAATTTGTCATATTTGGGAAGAACTTAAGGAGAAATACCAAGTAAAAAAACAATCCTATCTTTTATTACATTCCAATTATTTTGCCGAAGAAAAATTAGCAGCACTATTAAACAATTTTACTAAGGCACCCAAACAAATGGAATTGCTACTAGCCTATTTGCATTTATTAAAAACAGAAGGCGAAGTATCTCAACCTGAACTTTTAAAAAAATCTAACGCCTCTCCTGCTCAACTGAAAGCTCTCATTGATAAAGGCATTTTAATATTAGAAAAAAGGGCTGTTGATCGCTTACCTCAATTAGCAAAAAACAATACCCTGAATTTTAATTTATCTACTGCACAACAAATTGCACTAAATGAAATAAATATTTGTTTTACACAAAAAGATGTTTGTTTATTGCATGGCGTTACTGCAAGTGGTAAAACACAGATCTATATCCATTTAATAGAACAAGTAATTAAAGAAGAAAAGCAGGTTTTGTATTTACTACCCGAAATTGCACTGACCTCTCAAATTATTAGACGACTACAATTACATTTTGGCGGAAATATTGGCATCTATCATTCTAAGTTTAATGCAAATGAACGTGTAGAAATTTGGAATAAAATAAAAACGGGTGAACTAAAAGCTGTTGTGGGTGCACGTTCTGCCCTATTATTACCTTTTAGCAATCTTCAACTAATTATAGCAGACGAAGAGCATGATAGTTCATATAAACAACAAGACCCAGCACCTAGATACCATGCCCGTGATACAGCAATTTATTATGCAAGTTTGTTTAAAGCAAAGATATTATTAGGCAGTGCTACACCAAGCGTTGAAACTTATTTTAATTGTATGCAAGGAAAGTATGGATTAGTAAAACTTTCTGAACGTTTTGGAAATGCCCAGCTACCTTCAATGGAATTAGTGGATATTAAAAAAGTATTTGAAACAAAGCAGGGTAAAACAATATTTACTCCAGCATTAATTAGTGCAATTGAAGAAACATTAGAACAAAAAAAGCAAGTCATCTTATTTCAAAACAGACGTGGATATTCACCCTATTTAAGATGCGAACCGTGTGGCTGGATTCCTCATTGCGAACATTGTAATGTGTCACTAACCTATCATAAATCAAAACATAAATTATCTTGTCATTATTGTGGTAGTAGTTACCCTGTTGTACAAACTTGTGCCGCTTGTGGTAGTCATCAATTTACACAAAAGAACTTTGGTACAGAAAAAATTGAAGAACAAATACTAGAAATTTTTCCTGAAGCAAAAGTTGCCAGAATGGACTACGATAGTATCCGCGGAAAAAATGACCATGATGCTTTGATTAAATTATTTGAACAACAAAAAATTGATATTTTAGTAGGAACCCAAATGGTGGTTAAAGGATTAGATTTTGAACACGTAAACCTTGTTGGCATTATTGATGCAGATGGCATTTTAAATTTTACAGATTTTCGAGTAAATGAACGTGCATTTCAATTAATGGAACAAGTAAGTGGTAGAGCTGGCAGAAAAAATGCAGAAGGAAAAGTATTGATTCAAGTGAGTAATTT
>JAPLEL010000301.1:0-5953 GCA_026391415.1 Bacteroidota bacterium | reverse complement strand
TTTTGCAATTTTTAAAAGCACATGATTTCAATGCTTTATATGATTTTGAAATTCAAAATAGAAAACAATTTAATTACCCTCCCTATACACGACTAATTCAAATTATATTTAAACACAAAGAAAAAAATATAGCAGAAGAAGCCGCAATCATTATGATTAAAGCAATGCAACAACAATTTGGAAAATGTATTAATGGACCTGCACAACCTGTTGTAGACAGAGTTCGCAACCAATACTTATGGGAAATATTAATCAAACTACCTAAGGATGCAAAACAAATTAGTATGTGTAAAATTGCAATTAATCAACAAAAAATAAATCTACAATCAAACAAAAGATATCGATCGGTAAGTATCGTTTCAAATGTTGATCCTGTTTAAATAGATTTTTTTTAACAAATCATGGTAATTCAATTATTGTTGTAAAAACTAAAATTTTATTTAAATACGTTAACATTCAATAATGATTAATATAAATAGATCTTACCAAAAAAAATGCCTGTATCAAATTTTGATACAGGCATTTTTAATAATATACTAAATAAATTATTCTTGAATTTTAAACTCAACTCTTTGGTTTGCAGCTCTACCTTTTGCAGTTTTGTTATCTGCAATTGGTTTAGTACTACCAAAAGACACAGTTGATAATCTGTTTTCTGAAATACCTTTAGAAACTAGGTAAGTTTTAACAGACGTTGCACGTTTAGCAGATAATGCATTATTAATTTTATCTGTACCAGTTGTAGAAGCATGACCTTCAACTGTTAATTTCAATGTAGGATATTGGTTTAAATTTTCAACACCTTTATCTAATTCAACTAATGATGGTGCAGTTAATTTGTCACTATTTACTTTAAACTTAATATCTTTTGGATCAAAGTTCAAAATAGGACAACCATTGTTTTCACGTGGTCCGAATACTGTAGGACATTTATCAACCTCGTCATTTAAACCATCTTTATCAGTATCTGGAATAGGACATCCTTGGTAGCGAGCTAAACCAGCAACAGTAGGACATTTGTCTTCGTCGTCATTAATACCATCTTTATCAGTATCAGGAACTGGACAACCAGCATATTTAGCAACACCTTTTACAGTAGGACATTTGTCATTGTCATCATTAATTCCATCTCCATCAGTATCAGTATCAACTGGTGCAGGTGGTGGTGGTGGAGGTGGTGGTGCAACTACTGGTGGCTTTTTGTCTTTTAAAGGAGCAACAAACCCAAAACCGTAATTAAAATGCTTAGTTGATAAACCAGAAACTTCAACACGATAGTTGAATTGTAGATTTACATAAGAACCATCTCCAAGATTAAATTGTAGACCTCCACCAACTGGAGCATAAGCAGCAAAATAAGTACCTGCGTACATAGATGCACCTACACCCATATTGATATAAGGATCAATAAAATATTTATCTGTTAACAATTTAACATTGATACCAGCATCAGCTTCTAATAAAAATTTACTACCTCCTGTTTGAGAAATACCAGAACTAGGTCTTACTGGATAGTTTAGGAAACTAGCACCAAGTGTAGTAGCAAAATCAATATGGTCTGTTAAACCATTTAAATATTGCAGACTTAAGCCTGAGCTCATATCACTGATATTACCCCATTTGTTTTTCTGCATAACGGAAGAAAATCCATTAGATGCAATAGAAGCAGGTGTTTTAAAATCTTGTAAAAAGAAGTTAATACCTAATGATGGCATTTTTTTATTATCGGATGTCTGAGCAAAAGTTGTAGATGCTAGACCCAATACAACAATAAAGATTAAAATTTTCTTCATATACAGTTTTAATTATGTAGCAAAAATACAGGCTAGAATTGACTTTATAAAATAATAAAAGTTGTATAATTCTCAACCATTAATCAACATTTCGTTTTTCAACAACTTGAACCCGCACTTTAGTCAGTCCTTTTTCAATAAAATCAAGCTTTACAGCAGCTGATCGGCTTAAATCTATCACCCTTCCCCGTTTAGCCATTCTAGGGTGCATTCGATCATTTATTCTTACAATTACCCAATTTCCATTGTGAATATTGGTTACTTTAACCCAAGTATTCAATTTAAACCCGTTACTAGCCGCTGTTAAGTTACTATTTTTAAATATTTCACCAGTAGCTGTTTCGGTTCCATCTAAGTTTTTGCTATAAAAACTAGCTATACCCAATACCGACTTTAACCCTGATTTTATAAAAAATTCGCTCGATGAATCTACGACTTTCTTTTCTGATTGTAAGGTATCTTCTATATGAATTATAGTATCTTTTAAAAATATTTTTGTAGAACTATCCACTTGAGCAGATATTTTACTAGCAGAAATTAGTAAAATCAGTATACAAAGTGCTTTTTTCATGCTTAATTATTTAATCTGATCCGGTAATTATGACTTGTAAGTGCTATTTAAGATAAATTTTTCTTATAAAATGGTCAAAAAACTTACTTGATTCAGATGCAGGCAATAGCCAAACACCATGCCAAAAATTCTATTATCCAAATTATTGATGTAAATAATTGATTTTCAATATACTAAACTTATACTATATTGTATATAAAACAGTAGAAATATTACTAATTAAAAAATTCTCTTAATTATTTACAAAAACAGCTAAAAACACAGATTATCAAATACTTTTATACTGTGAAAAAGCATGTTTTTAATTTTATATTCTTTTTGCTAATAATAGTAAGCCCTGTTATTGCTTTTACGCAAACTTGTACTGCATTAGGACAAAATCCAACCACTGCTTTTCCGGTTTGTGGTACAACAAAATTCGTTCAAAATTCAGTAGCACTTTGCGGTAATAGAACTATTCCAACACCTTGTAATGATTTAACAGGTTATTCCGACAAAAATCCATATTGGTACAAATTTACTTGCTATATATCAGGAAAACTAGGTTTTATTATTACACCAGCTAATCTATCTGACGACTATGACTGGGAACTTTTCGACATAACGGGTGCTAATCCAATGGATGTTTTTACCAATAAGTCATTAATTGTATCTGCAAATTGGAGTGGGACTTATGGAATAACAGGTGCAGGAACAGCCGGAAAGAATGCTTTTGAATGTTCTTCAATACCCAGTGCATTGGTTCCAACATTTAGTGTAATGCCTGATATTATAGCAGGACATGAATACTTATTATTAGTAAGTCATTTTGATGATACACAAAGTGGATATGCACTTTCTTTCCAAGGCGGTACAGCAAGTATTGTAAACCCCATAATTCCTGTTTTAAACAATGCATTCGCAGTTTGCGATGGAACTCAAATTGTAGTTGGCCTTAACAAACGTATGAATTGCAATAGTTTAGCTGCCGATGGATCTGATTTTAAAGTGGCAGGAACTATTCCAAATTCTATTAAATCTGCCGTGGGTAAAGGTTGTAGTGTTTCGTTTGATACTGATTCTGCAATACTTACACTAAATGCAATTTTATCACCCGGAACTTATACAGTAACATCGGCATTAGGGACAGATGGAAATACTTTAATTGATAATTGTGGGAATCTATTAGCTGTGGGGCTGCAAAGATCCTTGATTTTTACACCATCGGTACCAACCCCAATGGATAGTATTAAACCAATTATATGCGCTAAAGACACATTGGAACTTGTTTTCAACAAACCAATGAATTGTTCGACTATTGCAACTGATGGATCTGATTTTTTTATTACAGGACCTAGCACAGTAACTGTTATTGGCGCAAAAGGAATTTGTTCTAATGGTATTTCAAAAACTATTCAAGTAATACTATCTAAACCAATTAAAGTAAATGGCAATTACCAAATCCAATTAACAAACGGTAATGATGGAAACAGTTTAATAGACGAGTGCGATATGGTAACCCCAGCTGGATCTGTATTAGGTTTTACTATTAAAAATGTAGCATTGGCCAATTTTAATTATTTAGTTCAACCAGGTTGTAAATTAGATACACTTTTATTAAGCCATAATGCCAATAATGGTACCAACCAATGGAAATGGCAAGTAGGAAATGTATTTTCTAGTTCCACTCAAAATCCAAAATTAATAACCAAATCTTTTGGATTACAGCGCACAACACTAATTATCTCGAATGGTTTTTGTACAGATAGTAGTAGTATAGACATTAATTTACCAAACCAAACAGTAAAAGCAGGCTTTACAATTTTAGATACGATTTGCGCCACAGACACACTAATTGTTATAGACCAAAGTACTTCAAATACCATCAAATGGAAATGGAATTATGGCGATGGACAAATTAGTTATTTGAAAAATCCACCAGGAAAAACATATCAAGTATTAACTAGAAAAAACCAATTCGATTTTAGTTTGACCGTTCAAAATCAGTTTAATTGTGCTGATAGTTTGTTTAAAACGCTTACAGTATTACCAAGTTGCTATATTGATATTCCAACAGCTTTCACCCCTAACGGCGATGGATTGAATGACTACTTATACCCGCTTAATGCAGTAAAAGCAATCAACTTAAATTTTAAAATTTTTAACCGTTACGGACAGGTGATTTTTGAAACAACCAATTGGAATAAAAAATGGGATGGACGAATTAATGGTCAGTTGCAACCAAGTGGCACCTATGTTTGGACCTTAGACTATACCCATAAAGATTCAGGAAAAGTATTTGCTTTAAAAGGAACAGTTATATTAATCAGATAAGCATTAGCTAAATAAATCTGTACTAGTAAAACCAAGTGGGAGCAATGAACTTGCTTTTTCAATGATAAAAATTTTGCCTTCTTTACCTCCTAAAATAAGCCTAATAGGATGCTGGCAAATTTCTTGGTATTCAAATAAGCTTTGTCGGCAAATACCACAGGGAGTGATAGGTCGATCACTTTTTCCTATTTCATTTTGATAACTTATTGCCATATCAACAATAGCCACCTTAGGATATAAAGAAGCACAAATTGACAATAAAACTCTTTCAGCACAAATACCTGCAGGAAAGCTTGCGTTTTCTTGGTTACTTCCTTTTAAAATAACACCATTACTTAATCTTGCAGCAGCGCCAACCTTAAATTTTGAATAAGGTGCATAAGCAAGTGCTGTTGCCAACTTTGCTTCATGTAAAAGTGTTCCATCAGCCTCCAATAATTCAGTAGAATCATTGTATGATGTAAAGTTTAAGGATAGTTGTTGTTCTTGCATACCTATTGAAGATACGTTATTTGATGCTATTAAATAATCGCTTCCATCGTGGACCATTTTCGAAACTGAACCAAATTAATGATGCTTTTCCTACCACATTTGTTTCTGGTACAAATCCCCAAAAACGACTGTCTTGGCTACGATGACGATTATCACCCATCATCCAATAGTAATTATAAATAGTTGTATAAGTAGTTGTTTCCTTTCCATTTATAATGAACTTCCCATTTGCTTCTTCTAATGTATTGTGTTCATAAACAGTAATTAGTCTTCTATAAAGGGCAATATTTTGGGGCGTCAACTGTAATGTCTCTCCTTTTTTAGGAATGTTAATGGGTCCAAAATTGTCGAGTGTGTAAGGAAAATTTGCATCATCAAATGGAAAATAACCTCCAACATAAGTATCTACAAAAAGGTTTACTGATTTAACATTCGGCTGCTTTTTAACTACCTCCATTTCTACAGGAGTCATATTAATTTTATAAACACCCGGCTTGTTAGATAATGGTTCGAATTGGCCTTTTGTATCCTGAACATCAATGCCTAATTCAGTTAATAAAAAAGCATCTGTAAAATTGGTTCCATTTGTTTCAACTATGTATTCTGTTTGAGAAGCCTTAGGCAAATAAGCCAATTGTCCATTAATATACAATTGTGCGCCTTTTACTTGTAACTTATCTCCTCCTTCTGCTACGCATCTTTTAATATAGTTATCCGTTTTGTCCATAGGATGAACCAATATAGGATACTGTGCCATTAGCGCCTCTCTATCTCCTTTAAATTG
>JAPLEL010000092.1 GCA_026391415.1 Bacteroidota bacterium | reverse complement strand
TGAATCCATTTTGCTTCAGTTTGAACATAAGCATCGAAATCTTTAGGGTCTTTTGAATGCTCTCTTATGATTTTTAATAATGATTCAAACTTTTCCTTTTTGAACATTAATAATTTATATAATTCAGACAAATTTTCTAATACTTGATTTGTATACCGTTTTAGTGCTTCTTGATTTGCAGGGTTATTCACAGAACTAATTAGAGCTTCAATTTGTAATAAAAGTTTTGTAATCAATTCATCTTTGCTGGTTGCAGAAGCTCCTGATTTTAGTCTAAAATATTCATAATGTTTGTAATGTTCTGAATAATGATGTTTCACATACAATATAAAGTTTCCATCTGACGTTTTAATTTTGTTGTCTGGAGGGAAACATTTTAATATTGAAACAATTTTTATATTATTATTTTCAAGTAATTCTTTTGCTGCTTTTGCAATGCCTGATTTTAATTTTTCGTTGCTAATACCAGTAATGGCAGCACCGTTCACCGCACTTAATAAAGCAGCTGCAATAGCACCTGTTTCCGAAGGACGGTGTAAATATTTTTCATCTGCATTAGATCCTGTTAAACTTGCTACACTTTCAAAATGAATGTGTTTGCTCATTGATGGATTCTTTTCGTTGATTTTTTTACCAGCTGCATATTGTTTTGCAAATTCAACTGGGCTTAACCAAGTTCCTAAGAAATCTGCACCAATACTAACGATTGCTTTTGCGTTGTTGAATTGATAAGATGGAATGGCTTTTTTGCCATAGGTTAATTCGTTGGCCAATAACATACCGCTATAAGAAACTGCATCGTATGTTACGTGACGACCACCAGGATATTTTGCTAAAAATTGTGCAATAGCATCTTTGGTAGTTGGTGAAGTGATGGTGCTAGTTAATACAACAAAACTGCGATTGTCTTTTAATGCATCAGCAATAGATTTGTCGGCTGCATCGAAAGTAACTTCGCTACCATTAATAGTAGGGAAACGCAAACGAGCCGTATCATATAAATCTAAAACAGAAGCCTGAACACGTGCAGAAGTTCCACCACCTGTTACAGGACTCAAATCATTTCCTTCTAATTTAATAGGACGACCATCACGTACTTTGGCTACCACACTTACCACATCTCCGTCTTGAACGTAGGTTGTAGCATAGTATTTAGAAACGCCAGGTACAATTTCTTCTGGTCTGTTGGCAAAAGGAATAGACTTTTTAACCGGCATTTCGCAACTAGCGGCAGCAGCAGCTGCAGCAGTACTAAAACCGAGGTATTTTAAAAAGTCTCTGCGTGGCGCTGTGGCTTCTAAAAAACTTTTGCCTTCTTCTGCAACAAAGGGTAATTCATCTTTGAATTCGTCTTTTACATCTTTGTTATAAGCTTCAGACTGATTCAGCTCACCAAAACTTTGCCAGATCTTTTTTTGCTCCATAATATATTTAGTTGATAGCGATAAGTTGTTGCGAGCAACCCTTGCCTCTTTATGTTTATGATCAACAACATGCAGCGATTAACTGCTTGTAATTATTTTTTAATTAATAGTGACATTTTTGACATTCTGTACCACCGATGCTTTCAACAGTAATACCCTTAGTGCTATCAATCTTTCCAGATTTTAAGTCTTGGTGGTATTTTTCGTAAATGCTGTAGAAACCATTGTCTTTAAATTGAACTTTAGTTTCGCGGTGACAGTTGATACACCAACCCATACTCAAATCAGCAAACTGCTTTACTTCATCCATTTTAGTAATATCGCCATGACAAGTTTGGCATTGAACCTTACCTGCTTTTACGTGCTGAGAGTGATTAAAGTAGACATGGTCTGGGAGGTTGTGGATACGCGTCCATTCAATGGGTTTTGCTTGAGTAGCATCCCATAGTTTACCAAACTCAAAACCGGCATATTTGTATAATTTCTGAATCTCTGCAGTTCCGTTCACTTCTATACCTTCTTCATTATAGATTTTTTCGCCTTTGTATTCATTGATTGCTAAGTGACAATTCATACAAACATTCACACGTGGAATATTTGAGTGCTTGCCTTCTTGTGCACCACCATGACAATACAAACAGTTAATTTGGTTAATGCCAGCGTGTACTTTGTGCGAATAATAAATAGGTTGAACGGGTTGATAATTTTTGCTACGACCCAATCCCATAGCCCCTTTGGTAGTTAAATAACCGCCAATAATGAATAACAAGACTGCGCCTAAAGTAATATAAGATTTGTGCTTCCAAAAAGAAACAGGTGTTTCGTTAGGTTCGCCAGCACGCACGTTGGCTAATTTTTTCAAATTTGAATTAACCTGCATTAATATTAAAGCAACAACAGCAAGAATTAATGATAATACACCAAATAATAAAGTGTTATCGCCTTCTGCCTCAGGAGCACCTGCACCAGCAGCTGGTTTTTCTGAACCAGGTGCAGGAACTGTTTTAACGTAAGCCAAAATAGCATCAATATCCTTGTCTGCTAATCCTGGAAACTGTGTCATGGAAGTTTTGTTGTACTCCACATACAAGTTATTTGCGTAAGTATCGCCTGTTTTAAGGAATGCGGCGCTGTTTTTTACCCAAGCGTGCAATTTGGCCTTATCGGGCCAACGATCTTCTACCCCAGCAAGGGCAGGTCCGGTTAATTTCTTGTGAACAGCATGACAGGATGCACAATTTGTGCTAAATAAAGTTTTACCATCTTGCGCGGTGGCCGTCATTGCAAAACTTACTCCTAAAAAAAAGAGGCTAATTAATAATACAACTTTCGAAGTACTTCTATATGAACTCATATTCACAAAATGTGGTTCTAAGAGTGGAAAAATATCCTTTAACGGGTGCAAAATTATGACACGCGACTGACAAAAACTAAACCTTTAAAAAAAATATTTTTTTCCTTTGTTTATAAGGGTTTCAGAGCTTTGTTAAAGCTTTGTTGGAGCTTTGTTAGAGCTTTGTTGGAGATTAACAGGATTCGTGTCATAGAATTGTAAACGAAATTGAATAACCACCATTATTTGTTGAGTGGGCATAGAAAAGTGAATTTTTTGTCTCACTTTTGGTAAATGTTAAAAGGTTTACAAAGAAAATGGGGGGTAAATAACCGTCAATTTTGGATTATTTTTCTGGCTTTTGCCTTAACTGGTACTACTACAGCAATGATTACTCGTTATGTTACAACATGGCTTGGAATGACTGCTGAAACTTATTGGGCTTGGAAGGTTTTATTACGTATAGCCATGCTTTTGGTAGGATATCAAGGTATTTTATTGCTTTATGGCGCTTTATTGGGCCAATGGTCGTTCTTCTGGAAATACGAAAAGAAGCTTTTAACCAAGTTGAAGATTTTGTCTGAAACGCCTTCTAAAATAACTCGTCTAGCCATTTTTGCATCTGGCGCAGGTAGCAATGCAGCTAAAATTATTGCGCATTTTGAGCAGCATCCTACCATAAAAATTGCCTTGATTGTTTGCAATAAACCGGGCGCTGGTGTATTAACCATTGCCTCCAACAACCAAATTCCGGTTTTAATGATTGAAAAGGATCCTTTTTTAAAGGGCGATGCGTATACTGCCGAGTTAGCTGCTAATACTATTGACTTTATAGTTTTAGCAGGATTTTTATGGAAAATTCCAGCAGCTTTAATTGAAGCCTATCCTAATAAAATGGTGAATATACATCCAGCATTATTGCCTAAATATGGTGGGAAAGGAATGTATGGCGCTAAAGTGCACGAAGCAGTAATTGCAGCGGGCGAAAAAGAATCAGGCATAACTATTCATTGGGTAAATGAACACTACGACGAAGGTGGCATAATTTTTCAAGCAGCTTGCAGCATTGATCCATTGGATACTGCAGATAGTTTGGCCAATAAAATTCATGCGCTAGAGCATTTGCATTTTCCTATGCAATTAGAGCGATTGCTTACTGCACAGTAGTTTCTACTATTCAATGCTCATAAGTGTTTTAGGGCATTGACTTTATAATCTATTCTTCGTCTTTAGTAAATGTATTGATTCCTAAAATAGCGTATAATGGACAAAAACCAATAAAAGATGTGGCTAAAAACACACCACCAACTACTACTAGTATAAGACCTATAGTTCCTGATGTGATTTCATTAAAATAGAGTGCTGCAAAAACTACCGCTAACATAATACGTGTAATTTTGTCGAGGTTTCCCATGTTCTTCTTCATAATGCAAATGTTTTTTGTTTAAAAAAAATTAACTCTTGCCAGTAAGAAAAGTAGTAATGGGATAATTCGTTCACAGGAATCAAACCATTGCTTCCCTTGATATTACAATTTAAGCAATAATTTGCAGATTATAATATGATTTTCATCATGTTATAAAAAAATCCCGAAACAAGTTAATTGGATCGGGATTAAAATATAGTTATTTCGAGCTTAGTTATCCTGGAACGCGAGAAATGTATTTTTCAATTTCTTTAACTTGATCAAGCACTTGTTTGGTGGTTGGTTTACAAGCTTTGGCTCTTCTAAAAAAATCTTTAGCCGCACGGAACTCACGCTTGTTCATAAAAATTTGGCACATGCTTAAATAAGCCACCGCCTCGCTTTCTTTGTCTGGAATACCAGCACGAATAGCCGCACGGATATAGGCTTCGCCTTGTTTAAGGTCGCCTTTTTGCATGCACATCATGCCTAATTGCAGTTTGTTTGCTCCTTCGGCTTCAGGCATTGCAGAACCTAATGAAGAACTTTTTTTCAAGTGCTTTTCGGCAGTATCAAAGTCTTGTTGCATCATAGCAATATTGCCTTTGATGGTATAATAAGTAGAACGAACAGGCTTATATAATAGGTTAGGAAACCAGATGGTTGCTAAAATACGTTCCACTTCTTCAATATTTCCAGCTTCCATAGGCTCTTGAATCAAGCGCATGGGTCCTATAAAGAAATGGCTAGCAAATCCTATGAGTCCAATAAAATAGATAGGAAAAATTGGCCAAAAGCCAGTTCCTGTTAGGTTTAAAGCAACCCCAAGCACTACCGCCAAGATGCTTAACCAGAAACGGTATTTAATGATAATATTATAAAATCGCATAGTACTAATTGGTTGAGAGTCGGCAAAGATAATGGGAATTAGCGTTTTTTATGTGGCGCATCATTTATTTCTATCCAATATCCTTCAGGATCTTTTAACCATATTTGGTGAATGCCATCAATTCGGTTGGTTACAGCACCAATCGTTCCCTTTACATCTTCGAAAGGTATTGAATGCGCTTTTAGG
>JAPLEL010000247.1 GCA_026391415.1 Bacteroidota bacterium | reverse complement strand
CATTATCGTCGAGCATTGCCTTTATTCTTAGAAGTCAAAAGATTGGTGGATACAGGGGCTATTGGAAAAATAACCAATGTCCGTATTGAAATGTTAAAAAAAGCAGGAGGCAATTTTGATCCATCCGAAAATTGGAGATTAGATCCATCGGTAGCAGGCGGAGGCTATTTTTACGATTTAGCGCCCCATCAATTAGACTTGGTTTTTTATTTTTTTGGCAAAGCCCTCAGTTATCATGGTAGTGCAAGCAATCAAGCAGGTTTGTATCCTGCAGAAGATACCGTAGCTGGCAACATGCTTTTAGAAAATGGTATTCAATTTAAAGGTGATTGGTGTTTTTGTGCACCTGCAGATCAAGATAATGACCTTTTTGAAATCATTGGAACTGAAGGAAAAATTTCTTTCCCTGTATTTGGACATACCATTAGCTTAGCACAAAAGGGTATTACCAAGCTCATTGAATTTGATCCACCCGAACACAATCAACAAAATTTAATTGGAAAAATTGTACCTTATTTTTTAGGTATCGGTGCTAATCCATGCAGCGCAGAAGAGGCCATGCAATCCATGCGTGTCATGGAAAATTTTGTATACGGCACTACTAAATAATTTTTAATTATAAGCTATGACTAGATATTGCTTTGCTTTAGATTTGAAGGACGACCCACAATTAATTGCGGCTTATGAACAATACCATCAATCGGTGTGGCCAGAAATTATTGCCTCCATCAAAGAAGCCGATATAAAAGCCTTAGACATTTATAGGGTAGCCAATAGATTGTTTATGATCATGGAAGTGGGTGAAGATTTTAGCTTTGAAAAAAAGGCAGCCCTAGATGCAAAAAATGAAATTGTAGTACAGTGGGAAAAATTAATGTGGGAATACCAACAAGCATTACCCACTGCCCAGCCTGGTGAAAAATGGGTCTTGATGCAAAAAATATTTTCCTTATAAAATTAATGAGGACAAGCACCCGTCATTGCCCAACCCAATCCAAACATTAATCCGCCATAAATATTTCCTTTGGTAAATGGTTTGTTAGTTATGACCACAGCTTCACCACCAATGGTTTTTATTTTAAATTTTTTAATTAATGCAACCGATAGCGCAGCAACGACAACTGCAGTGCCAATCACCCCATACATGTGAAAGCTTTGGAGCTTAAACATTTCTTGAATTCTAAACCAAGAAATAATTTCTGCTTTGACAAAGACAATACCAAACACTATACCCACTATACTGTATTTAAGTAAATGAAAATTATTTTCTTTTACAGTAGCATTGTTGTGTGTAGCTATTTTTTCTGTAGAAATATTTTTTTGTTCAATCAAGGACATGATATTTTTATTTTAATTGTAAAATAAAGGGTAGTATAAAATTGGTCATGATAAAGCCGCCTAACATAAAACAAATGGTGGCGACCAAGGAAGGCCATTGCAAATTACTCAAGCCCATAATGGAATGACCCGATGTACAACCATTGGCATACCTAGTACCAAAGCCAACTAAAAAGCCACCCACCACCATTAAGATAAAACCCCTTAATGTAAATAAGGCTTTAAAACTAAAAAGTTCATTGGGCAATAAATGATTAAAATCGGTGATGCCTAGTTGAGTTAAATCTGCTTGCAAACTAGGATGGATAATGATGGGTTGAGGATTGGCCAATAAATAAGTGGCCATAAAAGCCCCTACAATAATTCCTCCTACAAAAAATAAATTCCAGGCTTCTTTTTTCCAATCGTATTTAAAAAAAGAAATATTGCTAGGAAAACAGGCTGCGCATAGATGACGCAAATTGGAGGAAATACCAAAGGTTTTATTCCCAATAAGCAATAGGGTGGGGACCGTAAGACCAATCAGGGCACCTGCTATATACCAAGGCCAGGGGGCTGAAATAATTGAAACCAAATGCTGCATAGACTTTTGTTTTAAAGTCTACAAATATAGTAGATTAATAGCAATCTACCACCAGCATTATTTTATTAAATTAGAAAAGAAAAACTGTTCAATGATAATGAACAAAGACATACCGAGTACAAATAGCCCAAATCCTTTTTTTAACTTAGCGCCATCCATTTTTTTATTTAAGAAATTTCCTGTGATGATGCCTAAAGTGGCTAAAATAATAATCTTATATAAGAAAGTCCAATCAACAGTAGTATGAAATAAGTCTCCTGTAAATCCCACCAAGGATTTAATACTTATAATAACCAAGGAAGAAGCAATGGCTTTTTTCATGGGTAGTTTGGCTAAAATCACTAAGGCTGGAATAATTAAAAATCCGCCGCCTGCCCCCACAATGCCTGTTAATAAGCCTTCTGCTAATCCTACAATCAT
>JAPLEL010000103.1:33831-46936 GCA_026391415.1 Bacteroidota bacterium | reverse complement strand
AGCATGCCCATCAACACGTTGCAATACCAAAGGCCTATCAGGAAATAATTGATTTAATAATTCATTGGTTGGATAGGTCTTTCCTGGCCAACGGTTTTGATCCCAACCACGTCCTTGAATCCAAAGTAGGTCTGGGTGCTTTGCAGCAAAGTCTTTCACACGTTCTACAGCTTCTTGCCAAGTGGTGGTACCAAATAAATCTACCTCATACAATGATTTACCATATCCTACAAAATGCGCATGGGCATCTATAAAACCAGGATACACTGCTTGCCCCTTGGCATCAATGTTTTCTTTAGCAGTATAGGTTTGTTGGATATTGGCATTGCTGCCCACTGCCACTATTTTACCATCTTTCACCGCCATGGCTTCTGCAACTGAATAGGCAGAATCAACTGTATAAATTACTCCATGATGTACAATGGTGTCTACTTTATTATTGGTGCAAGCAGCAAATAAAAATACAACTAGTATCCAAGTTAATTTTTGCATAATAAATATTTAAGCGCTTAAAGTTACAAGTTGATTGCATATAATGATCACAAGAAAATCATTCAGTAGTTTGTGCTAATAAAAACTAAGCACTATTTAAGTAACTCACAAGGTTTTAAACCCGTATGTTTTTTAAATGCTGCAGAAAAATGTGAGATGGAAGAATACCCTAATAAAGCCGATACATCGGTTACACTCAATCCTTTTTCGTATAATAAATACTTGGCGTGTTCCATTCTTTGTTGTTGGTAAAAATCAAAGATGGTGGTGCCAAATATTTCTTTGAATCCTTTTTTTACATAGCATTCGTTCATAGCCACTTTACGGCTCAATTCCTTGATAGTAATAGGATCGCCAATATGTTGGAGTAATATTTCTCTTGCTTGATAAATTCTATCGCGGCCCGATTCGTCTGCTAAAAATTTACAGGTAAACCCTTCTTCTTTTTCATCTACCAAACACTCTAAACTATACACCAATAACTCATGTATTTTGGCGTTAACAAAAATGTTTTCTAAGGATCCAGAATAACTATGATTTAATAAAGCGTCTAATGCCAAACGTTTGCGATTACTTACCTGAAATATTTTGGTAAAAGCGTTGGGATATTTAAAGGCCAGTACTTCGTCTTTTTGAGTACTTAATTTTACATTGTGTACAAACTGACGTAAAAAACTAGCAGTAAAATGAAAATTATATACATCAATGGTTTGGTGCACTCCAACACAATTGGTAGTTGGTAGTTGCTTACAAGATGCACAACTTTTTTCGGCACAATACTTATTGCCAGTTGAGCAGTAACGGAGTTCTAAATAATTTTCTTGGGGTCTTTTGGCATCGTAATGATACACCAACATGCCAGTGTCTTCGGCTACCCAAGAATTTTGTGCATAATACCGACGAATATTATACTGTATAGACCCTGGAATCTGCTGCTTTTTTTCGTACAACAAATCCATACTAGGCTCTATTCCATTTTTGTGGGCCAGCTTTAATATGTCTAATACTTGGTTCATCAGCTGCAAAATTACTGTATAAACAAGCATTTGGCAAGAATTAGCTGTTAAACTGTTCCTGTAATTTGAAAGGGTACCCCAAAAAACAGGCGAAAATTTGCTTGATTATTGCCAATCTCAAACAAATAACTCGTCCGAAACCTTTTATGCCTATTTAACCCTATTAAAAGTGGATAAATAGCCCTTTTTTATCCCCCTTCTACCCCTTATTTTCGTTAACTTTGCAGACTTCCAATAATTTAATCAACCTCAAGGCAGATAAGCGATTATGACCCAAGAACAACAGAATAGCAACGACGAGCAAAATAAGAATTACGGTGCCGACAGTATTCAGGTACTAGAAGGGTTAGAAGCCGTTAGAAAAAGACCTGCCATGTACATTGGTGATATTGGCGTGAAAGGCTTACACCACTTGGTTTATGAGGTGGTTGACAACTCAATTGATGAGGCACTTGCTGGCTATTGTAAAAAAATATTGGTAAGTATTCACGAAGATAATTCTATTAGCGTACAAGATGATGGTAGGGGTATTCCTACTGCCATGCACACAAAAGAGAAGCGTTCAGCCCTTGAAGTGGTAATGACCGTTTTGCACGCAGGTGGTAAATTCGATAAAAACACCTACAAGGTTTCTGGTGGATTGCACGGTGTTGGGGTAAGTTGCGTAAATGCATTGAGTACCAAATTATTTGTAAACGTTCACCGCGAAGGCAAAATATTTGAACAAGAATACAAAATTGGGGTTCCGCAATATGCCGTAAGAGAAGCTGGTACTAGCGATAAAACCGGCACCTTTGTTCATTTCTGGCCCGATTTAACCATCTTCCAAGAATCGGTATACAAACGTGAAATTCTAGAAGGTCGTTTGCGTGAATTGTCTTTTTTAAATAGACGCATTAGCATTACACTAACAGATTTAAGAGAATTAGACGAAACGGGTGTTCCTTATGCTAAAGAGTTTTATAGCGAAGGCGGGATTGTGGAGTTTGTAGAAATGTTGGATAGAAATGGTAACCGTACACCATTGATTCCTGCGCCTTTATATGTTGATGGACACGACGAAGCATCGAATGTGGCTGTAGAAGTAGCACTTACTTATAATGACGATTTTAAAGAGCATATTTTCTCTTATGTAAACAATATTAATACCATTGAAGGTGGTACCCACGTAACGGGTTTCCGTCAGGCATTAACTAGGGTATTTAAAACCTACGGCGATAAGCAAGGTTTATTTGAAAGAGCCAAAGTAGTTATTGAAGGAGACGATTTTAGAGAAGGACTTAGTGCCATTATTTCTGTAAAAGTTCCTGAGCCACAATTTGAAGGTCAAACCAAAACAAAATTAGGCAATAGTGAGGTGAGCGGAATTGTTCAAACCACTGTAGCACGTGCATTAGAAGCGTTTTTAGAAGAGAATCCGCGCGAAGCAAAAAATGTTATCTCTAAAATTATTTTAGCTGCGCAAGCTAGGGTTGCCGCTAAAAAAGCGCGCGACATGGTTCAACGCAAAACCGTTTTAAGCGGTGGTGGTTTGCCAGGTAAATTGGCCGATTGCTCGGAGCGTGATCCTGAAAAATGCGAACTATACTTGGTGGAAGGAGATTCGGCTGGTGGTACTGCTAAACAAGGTCGCGACCGTTCTTACCAAGCAATTTTGCCTTTAAGAGGTAAAATTTTGAACGTTGAAAAAGCAATGGAGCATAAGATATACGAAAACGAGGAGATCCGCAATATGTACACCGCACTAGGTGTTACAGTTGGTACCCCCGAAGATCCTAAAGCTTTGAATATTGTAAAACTCCGTTACCAT
Organism: Bacteroidota bacterium; assembly: GCA_026391415.1. GTDB lineage: Bacteria > Bacteroidota > Bacteroidia > Chitinophagales > Chitinophagaceae > Sediminibacterium. Next base: position 43,618 of record JAPLEL010000103.1, on the reverse strand, counting down.
AAGTTAATTATTATGACGGATGCCGATGTTGATGGATCGCATATTGCCACCTTGATTCTTACATTCATTTTTAGGTATATGAAGGAATTGGTGGAGCAAGGTTACGTGTACATTGCGCAACCTCCTTTATACCTTGTTAAAAAAGGAAAAGAACAAGAATATGCCTATAACGAAGAGCAACGTAAATATTGGATTGAAAAGCTTGGAGGAGGCAAAGACGACACTGTAAATACCCAACGTTACAAGGGTTTAGGTGAAATGAACGCCGAACAATTGTGGGAAACTACTATGGATCCTACCAGAAGAACCCTAAAACAGGTTACAATAGATAGCGCATTTGAGGCTGACCGTATTTTTAGTATGTTGATGGGAGACGAAGTTGCTCCACGCCGCGAATTCATTGAAACGCATGCGAAATACGCTAAGATTGACGTATAGGTTTTTTATAGGCTAAAACAGCCTTTTTCAATACAAATTTCAAGGGCCAAATGCTGTATTTGGCCCTTTTTTATGCCCAGTCATTAATGTGGATTAGTTCTGCGCCTTCATATCTAATAATCCTAAAAAAATTGTTAGCTTGTGCTTGATTACCCATTGATTATTAACTAACAACTAAATTCTAGAAAAATGGACACTTCAAAAATGATTAAAGCATATTGCTTAAAAACTAAAGAGAAAAATGTTCCCTTGCAGGATGCTGTAATTACCAAAACCGCTAAAGGTGGATACATGGCTGGTGGTCATGATGGTAAAGGAAATAAAATGGCGGCTATCTTAGGCGAAGCAAAAGCTTTACAAGCAATTGCTGACGGTGTTGCTAAAAAAGGATTCTAACCATATTAAAGTGCTGGGTTGTTTTTAAACGCCCGGCACTTTTTCTTTTTCTACTACAATAATTTTTGCGTGCATTCGCTCTAAAAACAAATGCATCTTCCTGTTTGCTTTAATCGCGCTTTGTTAGTGCCTGTTTGTAAATAGGCCAATACCTGCTTAAATAATTCAGATTCAAAATAAGGAGAATCGGGTTTATTAATAAAATAGCAACGTAGGGTATTGTCTTTCAAAGTCATTTTTTCGAACCCTAATTGTACGGCTATCCATCTACACCTAACGGTTGTAAATAAATCTTCTACCTGTGAAACCATCGGCCCAAAGCGATCTACCATTTCTACATAGAAGCTAGTTAGGTCATCTTCAGTTTCACAACTATCTAAGCGCGTATACAACGAAAGCCTTTCTGTAATGCTTTCTACATAACTATCTGGAATTAAAATTTCCAAATCGGTATCAATGGTGCAATCTTTTACAAAATCGTCTTGCTTACTAATTTCGTCTTTAAACAATTCTTTGAAAGAAGTTCGTTTGAGTTCTTTAATGGCTTCTTCTAAAATTTTCTGGTACATTTCAAAACCAATCTCTGCCATAAAACCAGACTGCTCTCCACCTAACATATTACCAGCACCACGAATATCCAAATCACGCATGGCTATTTGAAAACCACTACCCAAATCACTAAACTGCTCTAGGGTTTGCAAACGCTTTCTTGAATCGGTGGGCAATGAACTCATTGGTGGACCTAATAAATAACAGAATGCTTTTTTATTGCTCCGTCCAACCCTTCCGCGTAACTGGTGCAAATCACTCAAACCAAAATGGTGCGCATTATTAATGATGATGGTATTTACATTGGGTATATCCACCCCACTTTCTACAATATTGGTACAAACCAATACATCATATTTTTTATCAATAAAATCTAAAATTCTTTCTTCTAATTCATGCCCTTCTAATTGCCCGTGTGCAAAGCCAATACTTAAATCGGGGCAAAGCCCTTGAATCATGGCACACATTTCTGCAAGGCCTAGTACGCGATTATGGATAAAGAATACTTGGCCACCACGTTCGGTTTCGTAGTAGATGGTTTCTCTAATAAAATCGTCGTTAAACACATGCGTTTCGGTTTGTATTGGCTGACGATTGGGTGGTGGCGTATTCATAATACTTAAGTCGCGCGCACCCATCAAACTAAATTGCAAAGTTCTTGGAATAGGTGTGGCAGTAAGCGTTAAGCAGTCTACATTTGTTTTGAGGGTTTTTAATTTTTCTTTGTGTCCTACCCCAAATTTTTGTTCTTCGTCAATGACCATGATACCAAGGTTTTTGAATTTTACTTCTTTACCTAGTAATCCATGGGTACCAATGATGATATCTATTTTCCCTTCTTCTAAACGTTGTAAAGTTTCTTTTTTTTCTTTGGCCGATTTAAAACGATTGATATAATCTACTGTTACTGGCAAATCTTTTAATCGGTCTTTAAACGTTTTATAATGCTGGAATGCCAAAATGGTGGTAGGCACTAATATAGCTGCCTGTTTACCATCTACACAAGATTTAAATGCCGCCCGAATGGCTACTTCTGTTTTACCAAATCCTACATCTCCACAAACCAATCGATCCATAGGCGAAGGGCTCTCCATATCTTTTTTTACATCGGCAGTTGCCTTTGTTTGATCGGGGGTATCTTCATAAATAAAAGACGCTTCCAGTTCTGTTTGCATGTACGTATCAGGGGCATGTGCAAAACCTTCTTGTGCTTTTCTTTGTGCGTATAATTTAATGAGGTCAAAAGCTATTTCTTTAACCTTGGTTTTTGTTTTTTCTTTAAGCTTATTCCAAACATCAGAACCCAATTTATTAATCTTGGGCATCGTACCTTCTTTGCCGGTGTATTTGGCAATTTTGTGTAGCGAGTTAATGTTTACATATAGTATATCACTGTCTTTATAAATAATGCGAACAGCTTCTTGCACTTTACCATTTATTTCAATTTTTTGCAAGCCACTATAAGTACCAACGCCATGATCCATATGGGTTACATAATCGCCAGGTTGTAAGTCACGTAAGGTTTTTAGCGTAAGTGCCTTGTTTTTATTATAGGCCTGTTTTACTTTGTATTTGTGGTATCGCTGAAAAATTTGGTGGTCGGTATAGCAAACAACTTTTAGGTCTTCGTCTATAAATCCTTCGTGAATACTTGTTGCGAGTGGAACAAATTGTATATCGGTTTTTAGGTCTTCGAAAATACTACTCAAACGCTCTAATTGCCTTACTTGTTCTGCAAAAATATAAATAGAAAAATTGGCCGCTTCGTGTGCTTTTAAATCTTTAATTAGCAAATCGAACTGCCTATTAAAAGAAGGCTGTGTGCGGGTAGAAAATTCAATTTCAACACTACTTAAATGGGGCTTAAATCCAAACTCCACAATATCTCTACTAAGCAATTGTTCTTGAATGGTTGATGCCAATACAAAGTCTTGTTGTGTAACTTCTTTTACAATTTTGGTATCGTCTTCGTCGTCGGAATTATTCATGCGAAATCCATCCTGCAACAAGCCCATAAATCCTTCTAGTTCTTCTTGCTGCTGCTGAATTTTTTCGCTTATTACATCCCAATCTTTTAGCCAAACAATGGTATTAGCTGGTAAAAATTCAAGCAATGAAACCTTCTCTCCTGTTTCAAACTGCGTTTCTACATTGGGTATAATATTAACCTGCATTAACTTGCGTTCACTCAATTGTGTTTCTGGATCAAAGATGCGAATACTATCTACTTCATTACCAAACAACTCAATCCTGTAAGGCTTTTCATTGCCATAAGAATAAATATCTAAGATGCCCCCTCGTAGTGCAAATTGGCCTGGCTCGTACACAAAATCGGTTCGCTGAAAACCATACATTACAAAGAGTTCCATTAAGTTATTCAACTGAATGGTTTCGTTTACTTTTATATGAATGATATTTCCGCGAAGTGTTTTAGGCAACACTACTTTTTCAAATAATGCTTCGGGATACGTCACTAAAATTTTCTTATTTCCGCCAGCCGATAATTTTGTCAGCGTTTCCGTTCGCAACATCACATGCGAACTATTTAGTAAGCGAAAGTTTTTACGATTTTTAAACGACGAAGGAAAATAAAACAAGTCTAATGCATTGGTTAAATTTTCGAGCGTGTTTTGAAAGTATGCCGCTTCTTCTGCATCATTCAATACCACCAAATGATTTAAGTCTTGGCAGCGCTCATGCATGAAAACGCTACTCACTATAAATTCTGCACTACTTCCCTGTAAATTTTTTAGAAATATTTTTTGAATATCGTTCTCTTGTACCCTATTGGCAATAGAAAGCCTGTCCGCCAATTGAAAAAGACGGGGGGACTGCTGATACTTTTCTAACAACTCACCAATATTCATAAAGTCTAAGTCAACTTAAAACAATTTTCAGGTCTGATTGTTTTAAAAAAGAGCGTAAAGATAAGGAGGCTACTAATAAGAAGCGGCGCTATTCATTACTAATTGAGCAGTGGTCATTTTTTGTGCTTCCACTTCTATCAAACAAATATTATTAAACTGATCAAAAGCATTGGCAAAATAGGCTTCTCCAGTTTTAATAAATAACGAATATTTGCCAACCGGAAGCGCTACTGTAAATGCTCCTAAACTGTCGGTTTGAATAGTGGTGATTCTTTTTGTTTGAATAGCCGTATAAACACCTGTTTTATTCGAGCGTGTTACTTGTGAAATATTGGTTGCTTCATATACATAAACAATTGTTTGTAAGCCTTTATTCAACATTGGTTCGGCCCCTTTCATGGGCATCTGGTTGCCTTTTGATTCAGTTACCAAGCCCGAAATACCTTGCTGAACAGCGGATATTTGAGATGATTTTGCTATAGTACAGCAACTTACCAATGCAGGAATAAAAAAAATTAATAAAAGAATCTGCTTCATAGTTCGATTTTGGGGTAGAAAGTATCTATTTTAGTGGATATTTTTAAAAATATTTGAATAGGTGCTTTTGATGTATAAATTTATAATTATTGGTTAGTATGAAAAAGATTTTATTTATTGTTTTTTTGATGGGTATTTTCTCCGTTTCTTTTGCACAAATAGAAACCAACAAAGCGCTTCTAGAAAACGCTTCAATTGAATATAGTCAAGTACAGGCATCCAATTATAACCAAGCCCTTGCAATGGCCAAACAAAAATCTTGGCCATTATCTTTTTTATCAAAAAATGGCAACCAAGCGGTATTGGTAGGAATAGATGATTTTGGATATCCTAAATATTATATTACTCAAAATAATACCTTTGCCGCTGCTACTACTCGTGCCAACCAATTATGGCCTGGCGGAAGAAGCGGATTAAATTTAAGTGGCTCATCTGCTAGTGTTACCAACAAATTAGGCATTTGGGATGGAGGTAAAGTTTTAAATACCCATGTTGAATTAACCGGAAGGGTTTTACAAAAAGACCTAGTTTCAGCATTCTCCGATCACTCAACGCATGTTGCTGGAACGATGATGGCGTCTGGCGTAAATCCACTTGCAAAAGGAATGGTTTTTGGTTTACAAAAATTGGTAGCCTACGATTATAGTAGCGATATTTCTGAAATGTTAGGTGAAGCATCAAACCTTGTTTTATCGAACCATTCGTATGGAATTATATCTGGATGGAATTACAATTCAAATTCTGCTAGATGGGAATTCAACGGAAAATCAACCGATAATGAAGACTATAAATTTGGCTATTACAGTAACGACGCAATGATGCTTGACTCCATTGCTTACAACGCGCCAAATTATTTAATTGTAAAAGCAGCAGGAAATAATAGAACCGAAACAGGCCCTGCAGTTGGTTCTCCTTATTACCGTTTTAATGGTTCTAATCAAATGACTTCTGCAGGAAATCGTCCGGGAGGTATAAGTAGTAACGATTCTTATGGAACCATTCCTTGGGATGCCAATGCAAAAAACATTTTAACCGTTGGTGCTATTAGTGGATTGCCAGGTGGTTATAATAGAAAAGAAGATCCTGTAATTAGTGACTTTAGTAGTTTCGGCCCTACCGATGACGGACGAATTAAACCAGATTTAGTTGCCGATGGTGTGGGCGTTTTATCTTCTACTGCCACATCTAATACTAGTTATGCTAGTTATAATGGCACATCAATGGCTACTCCAAACGCTACTGGCTCTTTATTGTTATTACAAGAGTATTGGTCTAAATTAAAGCCAAGTACTTTTATGCGCTCAGCTACTTTAAAAGGATTAGCTATTCATACTGCCGATGAAGCAGGTTATTATGATGGACCCGATTATTCTTTTGGATGGGGTGTTTTAAATGTAGAAAACGCTGCAGCGGCAATGACTGCTGCCATCTCGACTAACAATGCAGATACAAGTGTGCATTTGATTTATGAAAATAATTTACTCAATGGACAGACTTTTACAAAAACAGTAACGGCCTCTGGTAAAGGGCAATTGTCTGCCACCATTTGTTGGACTGATGTAAAAGGAACTGTTGAAACCATTAATGTACTAAACAATCCAGCAAAAAAATTAGTGAACGATTTGGATATTGTTATTAAAAAAGGAGCTAGTGTTTATCAACCTTGGGTAATGGATCCTAATAGCCCCAATGCGGCCGCTACTAAAGGCGATAATACTATTGACAATGTTGAGAAAGTTTCAATTGATAGCACTATTCCTGGTCAAACATATACCATTACTGTTTCTAATAAAGGAACACTAGCTAGAGGCCAACAAGCTTATTCTTTATTGGTGAGTGGAGTTGGAGGAAATGCCTATTGTAGTTCTGCACCTACTTCTACTGCAGGCGCAAGAATTGATAGTGTTGCTTTTAGTACAATTCGCTATAAAAATCCTACGGGATGCACAAGTTACACAAACAATACAAATATTATTGCCGATATAGAATCTGCTCAAGTAATTCCTATTACCGTTTTAACTGGCACTTGCGATGCATCTGCCAATCCTAGAATTGTTACTGTTTATATAGACTACAATAACAATGGTGTTTTTGAAGCCACCGAAAAAGTAGCACAGAGTGCTGTAATTAATAGCGCAACTGGAACTTATACAACCACCATAACAACTCCTAGTGGATTGACCGTTGGCAATATTTGTTTGATGCGCATTATTGTACAAGAAACTAGCAATATTGCAGACATTGGTCCTTGTAGTAGTAGCACTTATATTAAAGGAGAAACCGAAGATTTTCGTTTACGCATCGCTCCTCCGTCTAACGATTTGAGTATTGATAATCTTTTAGCACCATTGTCGGGAAATTGTGCAAGTGACAACCAATTTATTACCATCAGTTTAAAAAATAACGGAACTGCTGCTAAGTCGAATGTTCCCGTAACTGTTGTTGTTAAAAACGGCACTACAACTGTTGCAAGTTTTACAAGCACTTATAGTGGCACTATCGATGCATTAAGTAGCACTACTTTCAGTTTCCCGAAACCATTTATTACTACGCCAGGAACTAATTATACCATCACTACCAATGTAAGTGCTGTAGGAGACCAAATCACTACAAACAACGATAATATTACAATTGTTACTATTCCTGCAACTCCTGCAGGACCCGCTGCTAAAGGAACAATCTGTAATGGTCAAGCAATTTTATCTGTTACTGCTCCTGTAACAGGTTCAAATTATTTCTGGTATAATAGTCCAACAATCGTTTCGCCATTTGCTAATGGCAGTATTGTTAATAGCAGCACCATTCCTACCAATAATACTTTTTATGTTGGATCTGAATTTAAAGGCAGTATTGGCCCATTAACTAAAATGGTTTTCCCTGGCGCAGGTGGTGGATATAACGCCAATGCCGGTCTTGGGTCTTGGGTAAATTTTACCAATACTGTTCCGCTAAATATTGAATCTGCCAGAATGTATATTGGGTCGCCCGGACAAATTGAATTTGTTGTGTCGGACTTTTTAGGATACAGTTCAGATGGACTTTCTTTTAATTATCGCCCACTTTCTAGGGTTACGCTAAATGTACAGTCAACTTCTTCTGTTGAATACCCAAGCGCCGGAAATGCGAGTAATAATATTGGCTTAAACGCATCCGACACAGGTGCCATTTTTCAATTGAATTTATCAGTACCTACTGCAGGAGAACATATGATTATGGTGAACTGTATGAATGGTGCATCCATCTATAGAAACAATAACATCACCTCTAGTCCTTATCCATTTAGTTTGCCGAATGTAATGTCTATTACTAATAATTATGCAACCAGTACTACAAGCCCAAATGCATATCAAAATTTTTATTACTTCTTTTATGATATGCGGGTAAATACTATTGGCTGCGTAAGTAATAGAACTGCGGTTATAGCCACTGCAACACCTACACCTGTTATTACACAAGTAGCCGATTCTCTGGTTAGCTCTGCTAGTACTAGAAACCAATGGTATATAAATGACTCCTTAATTGTTGATGCAACAAACGCTAGTTATAAACCAACCAGAAATGGCGCTTATAAAACAGTAACCATTGATGTAACAGGTTGTACGAAAATATCAAATACTATTAATTATGTAGTAACTGCCCTGGCGGATGTTTTAGCTAGAGAAATAAAACTAACTACTTATCCTAATCCTAGCAGGGGTCGTTTTAGAATAAATTTTGAGATGACAGTTAAAAAAGACTTGTCTGTAGAAATATTAAATGCAAAAGGTCAAAAAGTATTTGCACAAAATGTGCCTGGTTTTATAGGCAAGTACAACCAAGAAGTTGATTTGAGTAATGCTAGTTCGGACTTTTATGTGTTAAAAATTCAACATAATAGCAAAACTTATTTGCAAAAAATATTAATTGAAAAATAACAACTATTAGCAAAATACTTAAAAAGAGGCTATATCATTCATCCGATATAGCCTCTTTTAATTTATATATCAACTAATCTTTATCTTAGAGTATAAATTATTTATCGAATGAAAAAGTATTTTTCAATTTTGGCAGGAATTGTAGCATTCGCTGCTATCATTTTTCACAAGCAATTATGGCCAACTGAAAATGAAAAATTCGAAGCCTTGCAAGAGCAAATAGAAAATGAATCGCCAGAGAAAAAGGCAGAAATGACAAGGGCTCGTTTAGAATATGAATATGATTTATTAAAAGATCCTAGCACTGGTAAAATTCCGGCAAATATTGGGCAACTCGAATTGGCCCAAGCAATGACCATTCCTACAACTAAGGAATACCAACAATCCATTATTCAAGCTGGAATTGTTCGTGGCACATTGGGTGTAAACACACCAACGAACAATAATTATGTACCTGCAGGCCCAACTAATCTTGGCGGCAGAACTAGGGTATTGGCTTTTGATAAAAGATACAATGGTACCACCAATAAAATTATGTTGGCAGGCTGTGTAAGTGGCGGTATTATGCGCTCTGCCGATGGCGGAAGTTCCTGGACGCTAGTTACCCCCGACAAACAAATTCATAGCCTAACTGCACTTGCGCAAGATACAAGGGCAGGTTTTGAAAATACTTGGTATGCAGGCACTGGAGAATCATTGGGAAATTCTACTGGATTGTCTGGCTCATTTTATTTAGGAAATGGTATTTACAAATCAACCGACAATGGACTTACTTGGACAGCCTTAGCAAGTACACAAACAGGCGCTTTAGAAGCCTTCGACAAAGTGTTTGACCTCATACATAGAATTGCAGTAAATCCTGTAAATGGAGACGTATACGTTGCTTGCCAAAATACCATTGAACGTTCAAAAGACGGAGGTGTTACATGGACCGCAGTAAAAGGTGCATTGGGCGGAAATACTGCAACAGGTAATTCAGATGTTGTTATTAATAGTGCTGGTACAAAAATATATTGCGCATTTCATTTAAAAAATACCACCGACAGAGGTGTTTGGGAATCGGCAAATGGCGACTTGAATTCATGG